>JAKQLB010000199.1 GCA_029567375.1 Bacteroidota bacterium
AAGCGGTCATTGCCTTTTTAATCGTATTGAGATCCATAGATTTCTATAATTTGTTAAGTTTGATTATTTTATACCTCAGGGGTCTTGAAGACAATGAGGTTAATAGGATATTTGTTTGATGAATTATTTACCAATGCAGAAAGTGTAAAGTATTAGTAATAAAGCGATTAGGCAAAACGTGGTACAAATATTGTCCATTAAATGCCTGATAATCAATTAGATACGATAACAACGATTTTCGGCCATTTCGCGGGGTTTGTTATACATCGTTCTAATTTGTACTTGTTGCTAACTAAAACAAACAAAAGTATAGTATTGATTGCGGTACAATCATCTATTCTGTTTGGCGAAGTTACGAAGAATTGCGGATATTTCAATATGAGAGCCCTCTCACGCGCCCTCAATGATTCTTATCCAATATCGACACGCAGTAGTCAATACCCCTCATCTCCGCCCTCAGTTCCTTCCGTCTGGACGGCGCATCGTCAAGCTCCAGTAGCCGGAATCTGATCTCTTCCTTACGTTTGAGCATCAGCTCCCGCGCCCGCTGGTAATAATAGTCCTCGTTGATGATGACCGGCTCGTCAGGCACACGTGAGCCACCAAGCGCATCCAACACTTCCCACAGTTTGCTTTGATTGACAGGCATCGCCGAGCCGTCATAGAAGAACTCCAAGGCGAGCCTGAATGCCTGGCAGAACACACTCTCTGGAATCGTAGGGTTGTGGTTTGCGATTCCACGTCTATAAGTGATACAGTTCTCCATCTCAATCTGGAACTGCGCATATTCCACATCCTGCCAGCAAGTGACCTCATAATGTCTGCTGGGGTCACGGAGAAAAGCGTGAAACGTAAAGTGGCTTCCAGATTCTGCGCGCTCAATATAATACTCGCCACCATGAAGACGAGCCTTCTGAAAAGAGTCGAAAGACTCGTTCCAGTGCTTCTGGAAAGTGTCCCTCGTGATTCTCCGACACTCGTCTTTGCCAGCCACATCCAAAGGATAATCTTCGAAATCCTCACCGATGGCAATGTAAACACATAATCCAGGCGTCAGTTTACTGTCAGCGCTGGTCGCCATATGAATCCTATGATTCATCTTCCATAACTCCTCATTCCCTAAATGCCCAGGGAAATAACGCCTGACTCCGTAATACTTATTCTCATCCATATCGATACCAAATTGATCCACCCACAAAGTTACACGCTTCTGACCATAACAAAAAGCCCCGGCACACGAGGTGCCAGGGCAGGTTCAGGTTTCAGGCCCGTAGGCCAGGGGCTACTCACCGGCAGCCCACTTGCACTCGGCCAGCATGGTGCCGGACTTCTCGCCGGTGGCACCGTTGACCAGGTAGTAGCGGAAGAAGATCTTCGGGGCTGCTGCGCTGGGGGCGCCGTGCTTGGCGACGTAGTCGGCGCGGATGTCCACAGCCGAGGTGGAAGGGGAGGCGACCATCTTGATGGCCACAGCCTTGCTGTGGGCACGGGTCACACCGTTGGACTGGCCTTCAGAGGCCTCGATGACGAGCTTCAGGTTGGTCACGTCCGCAGGGACACTGGCCAGCGTGAAGGTGAAGGTCTCACCCTGGCAGGCGATGGTCGCAGCACCAGGGTTCTCGACACCCACGAGTGCCGGAGGATTCTCCAGCGCGGTACCGCCGCAAGCGACGATCCAGTAGTTCAGGCGGGTGAACAGGTTGGAGCCGGAGATCTTGGCCTTGGTGCCGAGGACACTGCGGCCTTCCTGAGAAAGTGCCAGCTTGTTCCAGGCGAGAATCTGGGCGCTCGTCAGGCTCTTCCACTGGGTGGTGAGCTGCTTGAAAATGCCCTTGACCTTGGCCTGGTCAGCGGTACGGACAGAGCCGCCGTATCCACGGTTGCGGATGTACTTACGGCTCTTCATCTTAGCGGCCGTAACGCCCTTGGCGCTGCCGCTCATCTCCTCGAAGGCGATGGAAGGAATGTACTTCATAGCTTGAAAAGTTTTAGGTAGTGAAACAGAATGTATAGTATTGCTATTGCAATCAGTATGAGTGAGAATCCGCCAAGTTTCATCCGGAAGCTCTGCCAGAAGGTGAGCGGTTTCTCAATGTAGACGTCCTCGCGGACAACCCTGTCACGGTAGACAATGGAATCCCGTACAATCTCCTTGTATTCGACGCTCACAGGCTCCCTGACGGGCTTTGTCTGCAGGGAGTGATGCAGAACACCTCCAGAGACGAAGGCCTCGGATTTGGCGTATTTGTTCTCAAGCACGGAGGCGGTATCAAGAGTGGCCACCTTTTCCACGATGACCGGCAACTCGAACCAGGCGGTATCCTTGACGATCTTCTCCACGACCTTGACTTCCACCCGGGTACTGTCCTGGACTGGAAGCGTCCGGACAGTACCGCAGGCAGAAGCGGCGAGGAGCAGAAGGAAGGGGAGAGCGAATCTCATAGGTTTGGTTTAGGTAGTATGCTGGTTTTCGTTGTCTATCACTTGTTTGATCTCAGCCTCGAACTTGCGGAACTTGACGTCATAGGAGGCCTTGACTCCGAGAATGGCACCGCAGAGAACAAGCAGTTCGCTGACGATGGAAATCGCCGAGCTGGCTATCTCGCCAAGCGGCGGAATCCAGAACAGGCAGACCACTGCAATGAGCACTCCGCTGGAGAAACTCGCGATGGCGATGATGCCCTGCAGTTTGGTGAGTTCTATGCGTTTCTTCTCGGTCATGGGTCAAAGCATTATTCGCCGTCACGCACCAGGAATGCGAAGATGAACGGGTCGTAACCGGTGCTGTCGAAGCCGGACATCCTCTCCTGGCAGGTGAACACGCCGTTCTCGACGTGGGCGAGGGAAAAGCCGTTCACTGAAGGGTTGTACTGATTGGAGCCGCCCAGGAAGGGGACATCCGCATTCACGTCTGTCGGGAAATCACCCATCTGTGCCTCCCAAGGCTGGCTCCGGTAGGAGTAGGAGCAGCTGGAGAACTGCATATGAAGGAACACCCAGTGCTCAAAGATGACGCAGAAGGTTTCGGAACTCCAGTAGAGATACCTGGTCTCCTGGGTCATATTGATTCTGGTACGGGTGCCCTTGATGGGATTTCCGGGCTGGTTCTTCTGGGCGTACAGTGCCTGGATGAAGATGGTAATCTCGCCCTTGTCGTCAAAGTTGGTGAACTTCTCCAGGCAGATGGTATTCTTGTCCTTGATCCAGGACTTGATGGCGGTACCACCGTCGTTATTCCACGTGTAGGAAGAGTAAACATAGCGGTCCTGGAATGTCAGGATGACGCCGGCAACAGCACTGCGGTTAATCGAGAGGTCCGGAACATAAATCTCCAGTACGTCTGCGGCCTGGTAAGCTGCGTTCGTCGGATCATAGCTGAACTTGGCATTGAGAACCACATAATTCTCCGCCTGGTAGTCCTTGAACTGAATGGTGCCTGCACCAAAGTTATTTCCTGTAGATGTAAACATAGCCGTATTAGTAAAGGATTCCAGGTCCGAAGACCTCAGTGGGTTTCACATAATAACCGCCACGATGGGCGAAGGTGATAGAGGAACCATCCCAGCTGGAGTTACGCAGCCAGATGATGTAGGACTGGGCAGCGAAACAAGCGTTGCCCTCTCCCATACCACGGGCAAGAGCCATACTGGTGCCGACACAATCTGCCGGGAGTTCATCTTCGAGATAAGCCTCTGAAGAAGCGACATTGCTGTGGCCAAGGCAAACAGCATCGAAAGAGATGACCGGGGAATTCGTGGAGAAGTCCACATCACACTCCGATACATGGCTTTCCTCTTTGAGGTCGGCCATCGTGATCTTATTCCGTTTGACGTAGCCTTCTGCGGCAGCGTCTTCTTCAGATTCACAGACTCGGGCATCCTTTGTGGTCTGGCCGGTGAAGCCTGATACAGGGTCGAGCCAGTACATTTCAAGGAATACCTTCTGTCCGACAGCAGGTTTGACACCGAGTGTCTTGAAATACAGATAAGACAGATCAGCGTCGCCCCAGTCGTCCTCCATACCGGGAGTGATGATGACAGTTTTGCTCCAGCCGCTGGACACGCCGGCACTCTGGCCGGCAGACATCTTCACGACCATTTTGTAACCGGCTTCGTGCGCGATACCTTTAATTACAATGGTTTTGGGAGTGACCCAGATGTTCTCGTACGTCACGTTGGGAAGCGCAACCAGGGAAGTGGGGGCATCGGAAAGAATGCTTTCGCCAGCCATAGTCCTGCTCACGTTGAGACGGATGTAGAGATTCAGGCCGGAGATCTCGGCTTTCTGACCGAAGACGGATGCACCGGAGCAATGTTCAGCCAGACGGTCCCAGCCTTGCATCTGGTCAGCCGTCAGGAGTTTGAAAGATTTGGAGATCTTGGAAAGCGACGCTCTTCTGACTACCTGCGCAGAGGTGGTGGGGCCAGTAGGAAAACTCCGGACCGAAAGGATGGTACGGCCGCCGACTTGACGAGCCGTAACATCCTTGGCCGACCCGGAAAAGCCCCCGAAAGCGATGGAAGGAAGAGCTTGCATAAAAGTTTAAGTATAGGTTAAGTTTCGGGTAGAATTCGTGTTCTTCCCGTAACAAATATACTAAAACTTTTTCAATGATTTACAGCTATTTATGACTTTTTATCTAAAGTGTAAATAACGATAAATAACCATTAAAAAACGCAAGTTAAAACGAATGATTTTTCTTTGAATCTGCACCTGTAACCCGTCTCGGAATCGAGCAAAAGGTACCGGCAGTGAGCCTGATAGTTGTCGAGAGCGAATCCCCAGATCTGGCGGTAATCCCGGATCAGGAACTCGACAACCTCACCGTCTCCTGAAGATCCAGGGAGGGCAAGAAAGTTTCGCATCAGACCGGGATTCTTGCCATAGTCCGGACGCTCCAGTTGAAGCTTCAGAAGATAGCGGTAGCGATGGCCGTCTGCGTCCGGGCTGAAGGTGGAGCGGAACTGCAGAAGGAGGTTGACATCATTGACGACCGTGGCCGACAGGAAGTCAAGCGCAAAGACAGGGAAGTGGCCTTTTCTCTGGGGGACAGGGACGTGTTCATTGCCCAATTGCGCGAAGCCGTGGTAAGCGGATACGAACAAGTTGTAGCCGGATATGCTTGTCTTGGGGTCATACGGCAACCTGGAACTGGGAACTGTCAGCGCATACTCGTTCCAGATGCGTTGTACCTCCGGTTCCTGCTGACGCCAGGCTTCCAGGGCACGATGATGGAGCGCCACCTGGTCCAATTGCCCATCCGTTCCGGGAAAAGCCGATTCAGACTTGTCTCGATAGTAACAGCGGCCGTCCCGGTGATAAAATGTTTTGTCACCGAGCGAACCCCAGCAATCGGAGATCATAATATCTGGATAAAAACGCGGCATTGTTCAAGTTCAGGTTTTAAACCGGCGCGGGAGGGGCGGTTACAAGTCTTAAGCAGGGCAATAGCTGGTAGGGAAGTCAAAGGGCCCTTGCGTCAACGCTGACGAAGGTCCACAAACTGGTTTGCAAGTTCCCAGATGGCGTCAGAATCCGGCTCCATATTGCCGTCCTCGTCATCATAAACCAGTTCTTCCAGTGAGAATTCTTCCCAGCCGGGACGACTGCCAGGCAGATCAATGGCTGCCTCTCTTTCCTGCTCATTCACAAGCAGGACCGGCATCTCATCCCACATGTCAGCCTCACCGACATACTGGGTTACAGCGTCGGTGATGGCATCCACGAGGGCATTCAGCAGTTCGAATTGGTTCTCCATACGCACAAAGTTAGCGATTATTCTTGAGCCAGGTCACCGGCCGGAGGAGATTCTCGAAGGAGTGGCGGTTGTCCATATACTGGGAAGGGTCCCATACGACATCGGAGTCCACATCAAAGATGTAGCCGCCGGCAGCCTCCTTGTCCTCCTGCCAGGAGTACATACAGATCCAGAGGACCAGAAACACATAACCCTCGCCGAAGTCGCCTTTGCAGAGAGATTCCGGAGCACTGTGGAGCATCTTGAGGAGTTCATAGATGTCGCCCAGGGAAGACTCGCGGTCAAACTCCTCGGATACCACGAAGTAATTGGAGACAGTTTCGCAAAGCTCAGCCACCTTCATCAGGTCAAACTCGTGGACGTTGCAGGGATCACTGCCGGCAAAGCCGGACGGATGAAGACCGTTCAGACACTCAGCCTCCTTGGCCAGGCCGAGTTTGTGGACGAAAAACTCGTCGATATGCACATCGGGATAGAAGCCTCCGATAAGCGTCCCGATCTTGGGAACAGGAAAGGTATTATTGCTCATAGTCAACTCAGTTTTAAGTTCTATATTTGACTACAAGTTACTCATTTTTTATGAGAATAACAAATTTATTCACAGGAGTTTACACACATTTTTGACCGTCAGAATCCACCATATCCAGAGTACCCGCAGCGGCGTCAGCCGCTGCCTCCTGAAGTATATATATAAACCCTTTTCTTTGCCGTCGAGCGGGGTAGTGCGGTCGAGTATGCACTGCCGTTCGGGCGTACGTCTCTTGGTTGGCCTTGGTTGCTGGCAGTCTCACAGCTGCCGGATTGGTGGGCAGGGTTGTGGGTGGCGGCTGTGAGTCTGCCAGTGACCAAGGAGCCGGAGCGTAGCGGAGGCTTGGCCCGGGAGGCGGTCTGGTGTTGTGGGGGAGCCGGGCTCTGGAGTGGAGCATCGGCAAGACCAGCCAGGGGCTTGACGGCGGAACGGAGGAGACCGGATCTGTGGGGAGGCAGACGGCCTCACGGGCCTGGGACGGAACGGCCCAATCGCTCGAACGAAGGTATATGGTTCGTGGCGGCGTATGCTGCCTGGCACTGACCCTCCGGCGCAGTCTAAGGCCGGTTTATCCGGACTTTGTCTGCGCCAGCAGCCGGAACGGCTGCCTCCCGGACGCCCGCAACACTTCTGGCGGGGTTTACCCCGGCAGAGGTGTGGAGGAATTGCGGCCGGGTATGACCACGCCGCAGGCGTACCGAGGAGCGGAGGGACGGGACTCTTCTGACGGAGCCTGCGGAGGAAGAGGAGTCACGGCCAGGAGCGACCCAGCAGCGGAGCTGCGTAAGGCGGCAGGATGCTCGCAACCAACAGACACTGAAAGCGGGTGATGCCGGTCGAGAAGCACTATGGCTGTGCGTGGCAGCGCCGAGGTAGAGGAATTGGGGAAATTGGGGCCCCGATTCCTCTGCCCGGCGCGGGGCTGGCAAAGGGCCGGGTGCAACCCGACCACTGCAGCCAGGCCCTTTCCTGCCGCCGCCTCGCCCGGGAGGTCAGAGGTACAACCCTCGCAACTCACTGTCGGAGCGTACTTAACATAATCCGGATTGTGCTAACCCGCAGCAGGCAGGAGGTTCGGGCGGGGCACCGTTCCTTCGAATATTGATGCCTTTCAAGCGGGTGATGCCGCTGGTGCGAGGAGTTACACAATCCTTATGGGATTATGTTAATGTACGCGGATTCGAGACACTGCCGGTCGCACTGGCAGTTGGCTCCCGGGCGTTTATGGCCCTTGGGGGCGGTGGGGGACTAACCAGCACGGCGAGCTGGCGGTTGTGGAGCAAGCTCAGCGAGCGGAACAACCGACTGCTGGCCGTGACCTTTTTTCCTTATATGCGCGAAGCGCGGCGCGGAACGGCCGCGAGTCTCTGACCGGAGCGCTTGTCGCGGAGGGAAGAGTCTCGCAGTGGAGCTGCCATAAGTGAAGTTCGGAGGGGCGCTCTGTGCCCCGGAGGACGGAACCAAAGCGAGTGAGCGGAGCTTTAGCGCAGCGAACTGGCTTTGACCGCTTTTGTTCTAATCGGCCGCGAAGCGGACGTCTTAATCGTCCCGCATCTATTCAACAATGAACCCCCACATCATCCGATTGAGGGAAGTGGGGGATATGAGGGGAGTGAGGGAATATTGATCAATCACCATGAAATACTGATTCAACATATTCCAATTGGGCTGACATATTTATTCCCACTTTACTGCCGTGCGCATCGCTAAAGCAATCGCTTCGCCGACTAGGGCAACATCGGCAAGGAGATAATGGCTCTTATGACCAAATGTTACCGTTGTGCCGGCAATCTCTGCGGTATGGAGGATCTTCTTTCTTACTTTGCTGTCGCCCAAGTATGTTGCGGGACCAAGGCCGAATGCGGTACCTGAAGGACTGAGACCGAAAACGATGGGGCCGGCATCAATGTCCATTCCCAATATCGGCGATTTGTGTTCGTATTCTTTGAAACCAGTCAGAGGCCATTTCTTCAGGAAGCGTGTCTTGAACTTATCGTACTGGTCTCTTGCAAAGTCTTCATCGACATAACTGAGATAGTAGCAACTGAGGGCTGTATAGGAGCCCTTAACCGTCACGCAACTGGGGCCATCATAGTCATACATCACCATAGATGCGATGATTCCTGATGATTCGGACAAGTGGTTCTTTTTCATGTTCTCCAGCCACTTATTGACCGTTGACCCGTACTTGCCTCCATACTCCTGAGAATAAAGCTTTAGCGCCACTATTGCCACCAGCATGTCCGGGATGTAAACATATTCGCCAGGATAGGTTTGGAGGTTAAGTCCCGGGCTGGCCAGAAGACGGCGGTTCATTGTGGCGCAGAGAGAATGGTAGAGCTTGTCGTATCGGCCATCGCCACCTGCGTGCTTATAACCGGCAATCATCCAGGCCAGATGACTCAGATAAGAGATGTGGCTCTTCTCTCCGTCCAGAGACGTCAGCGGGTCTTCTCCCCAACGTTCAAGATCATATCGGCGCAGTTCTGGAGACATCACAATCTTTATGAGGCTGTCGATATGGATCACGGCATCTTCCCGAGTCTCCGGATATAGCTGTGCCATATTAACCAGAGAAGCCGAGAGCATAGAACAGGAATACAGCGCCCACTCGCCCTGGAACTGAGGACCAACAGCGGCCGGCACCCTGTCAATGAGCATCTGAGGCCCCGTAATGACCTTTTCCTGCAAGTAATTCCTGCGCCGAAGCAGGGCGGATTTCTCGGACTTGAATGATCCGATATTCAAGGTAGCAATGACCACCCACAACACTTTCAAGACCACCAAAGCAGCCAGAACTAAAAGTACAATCTTCATTCTTTTTCTTTTTTTGGCGCGAATCTCCGGATCGTCCTTATTCAGGACCTTGATGGCGTAATCGGCATCATCGTAGGAAATCCCACAATGAGGGTCGACTTCTATCCAATTGTCTTCCTGACCTTCGATGGCCTCGGAATCATCCATATCATCGATAACGACATATGCGTAATCATCAACGACATTCTCATCAAGCCACTGTTGTATCTCTTCCCCACGAGTATCGAAAATGCGGCCATCTCCCCATACCCCAGGAGTGCAGCCAACTATCTCACCCGGAAGGCCCCAGCTGGTCCAGACCTCTCGTATCTTCTCTAACCCGAGGTGCCTCCATGATGATGAAACCACTATCTGGGCACCGGTTTTCTCTACGATTCTCCGAAGGTTCCTCACCGCTATGTCGTCGAAATGATGGCCATACCGGTCAGGGTTCATGAATTCTCCCCGGCCTGTGTTCAGAGTACCATCGAAATCAAGGAATATGTATTTGCGGTAATGCATGAGTAGACTCGTCATCGATTCTATGCAAAGATACAGATTTTCATTCGAGGGATAAATAACCGCCGTCCACTTTGTCCACAGGTGGACGGAGTGGACAGGGTGGACAGTTGTAGACAAATTGTGCGGGGTGAATTTGCTTTGATTGCTTTCATTTATTCATCGGCCCGGCATCCGGAAACCATCGGCCGGAATCATCATCGACGCATCCATAGCGATCTGTGCCCGTCTTGCCGCCATATATCGATTCGCCCAGTTCGGATCACGATGAAGCGGGTTGGGAAGGCAGCAGACAAGAGAGCTGGCATCGGCCATCGTCAGATCTGATGCATGGATATGGTAGAATCTTCTCGCTGCCGCTTCGGCTCCATAAATGCCCGGCCCCATCTCTGCTACATTCAGATAGACCTCGAGTATTCTTTCCTTACCCCAAATCTTCTCTATCAAGACCGTGAAATAAGCTTCTATCCCTTTCCTCAGCCAGGTTTTCGTACACCAGGTGAAGCAGTTTTTTGCGGTCTGCTGGCTGATTGTGCTGCAGCCGCGGACGGGACTGCCGTCGAAAAGATGCTCCTGCTTCATCCGCCCGATTTCTTGGTAGTCGAACCCGTCGTGCTGGAAAAACCGCTGGTCCTCAGCAGCAATGACGGCGTAGATCATCTCATCAGAGATGTCTTCTATCGGCGTCCATTTATACTTCACCGTGACACCTTTCCCTCCAATTGAATGGAGGGAGCGTTTCAGCATCAGCGGGGTATTCGTGACGGGGACCCATTTGAGCAGCACAACCAGCAGAATGCTGAGCAGAACGGCTCCGGCAGGAATGTACACGAGAAGGATTGAGAGGAGTTTCTTTTTCATCGGTCACTATTTCATTACTACGCCCTTGGCATTCAGGATAACTTCGGAATAGTAGTCGATAAGGGTAGCCCTGAACATATTCTTGTCTACGGCGGTAATTGACTTGTACAGCGGCTCCGTGAGCCTGTTGCAATTGGCATCCATCAGGCCGCAGCGACCTCCGACTCTGTAGGAGAACAAGCCGGTATCGATTTCCTTATCCAGATATTCAATTTCGCCCTCTCGATTCTCGTATCTCTCTTTTACCGTGTATGTAAGGCGCTTGATGTCATCCAGGACAAAGGAGTTCATCACCGTCCCGTCATACGACACCTGCATTCTGACACCGGCTTTTGAGACAATGGCGTACTCTTTATACGTGCTGATGTTATCATATTCCGGCTTGATGAGCCAATGGCCCTTCTTGTCAATGACTCCGCACTTGCCGAGAGTGTCAGCCACCACACAATGCCCGTCTGAGAACACGAATTCGCTGAGGGGATTGCCGTGGTAGGGGAACTGGAAGTCGATGACGGTATTGCCCTTGTGGTCAATGAATCCAATCATACCGTTCTTCTGGACGGCAGCGACACCTTCTGCAAACACCCATGCCCTGCGATACTGTGCCGGAACGGCTATCTCGCCCGTGTACATATTGTAGTAACCGCGTTTCTTTTCGGAACAGAAGACCGCAAGCGAATCCCTGGAAGATTCCTGAGTCCAGTCAAGTTTGATGTCCTTGATGGTGACTTTGCCGGTAACTTCGTTCTTGATGGTGACTTTGCCGTCGGAAGTCTTCACGGCCACCAGGTCATCATTGCGAAGGAGGCCTTCGTCGATTACGCGGTCTTCGATCTTGTCTTTGTCGGAAGAACAGCTTGTGACGATAGGCGGAATTGCGATGAGGCAGATGGTGCCCCAGGCTGCTGCTGCGATGCAGATTTTGTAGATTGTTTTCATTTTGAAAGAGGTTTAGTTGATGATTTCTGAGGGCAAAATTCCGTTGATTTTTCCGTATAATCAAGCATTCATAACGGCCAATGTATGAAGTCAAAACGGGCCGTATGTACCCGCGTGGCGGTGTTTATTTCGTACTCCATTTTTCTATTTCGTACATTAGGCCAGTTTTCTTACAAGCGGCTGGAAGAAAATTGCTAAATTTGTCATCAGCTATTGGGAGTCACGTGAAACACATTGTAATTTCAAAAGGAACGGAATTCCTCAGGGTTCCATCCGACCGACTGATGTACGTATCGTCAGACGGTAATTATTCCAATGTGGTCACGCTTGACGGAGAGAAGCGGCTGGTTTCTCTTCAGCTTGGTCAGATTGAGGATTTGATAGGAGACCAGCTCGGAGATCACGGCGGAAACTTTCTTCGTCTCGGAAGAAGCTTGATAATAAATGTCGACTATATATACCTTATTGACATTACTAAGCAGCAGCTTATTCTGTCGGATTGTGCCGGCAGCAAACACGACCTTACAGCGTCCCGCGAGGTGCTTATCAAGTTGAAGGCATATATGGAGGCCATAATCAATACGAACAATGATTAACAGGATTGACGAAATACAGGATGATGAGCTTAGGGTCATCGGGCGTCCTTCCGGTAGCGAAGATACCAGGAAGCCGCGCAAATGGCTCTGGATCGTTATGGCTGTGGTAATAGTCGCTGCCGTGGTGGCAGCAACTATTATTTGGTCCCGTAAGCCTGGCCCTGGGAACGATCCGGTAGTCTTTGACCCCTCTACCGTGGTAGAACCCACGGACTCCATAAAGGAAAAGGTAGAACCGCTTGGGAACTATGCTGACACGACTGGCAAGGCCTATACTGAGCACCTGAAGCTGACGATCAATGACATTCCCCTGGACATTTACATCCCGCACAATGCGAAGCCCTCGCTTGCTATCGGTACGCCGGATATATTTGACAAGAATATTGTTCTCGTAACCCAGGCTGCGGACATCCGCGCTGACAACGGGAAAATCAACGGCGCATTCGTCCTTGCCGGCAAGCCGATGGCGTGGGGACTGTCGAAGAAGGGTTACGTCGGCATCATCGATGATAAGATAACAGTCGGTGTGGCGGACAATTCTCCGCTGTTTGAGGAAGCGACCGAAAAGGGCGGCTATTTCTTCCGGCAGTATCCGCTTGTAGATAATGGTGTGCTGGTAGATAACGAGCCGAAGGGCAAGGCCATACGGAAGGCAATCTGCGACAGGGCGGGGGAGATCATCGTCGTGATGAGCATCAGCCCTGAATCATTCCACGATTTCGCCCAGGCGCTTGTTGACCTGCAGGTGGACAATGCCGTGTACCTTGTTGGTTCTGACTCCTACGGATTTTTCCGGGATAAGTATGATCACTTCACGCAGATATATGAGAAGAGGCGCGGGGGATATAAGTATGAGAATTACATTAAGTGGACAATAGAATAGCTAATGTTTTACGGCTTTTTGTATTGTCCATCAGAATGTATAGCGGAGCTTTGCAAGAGCACAAAAATAAAATGTTAACTTTGTAAGTTGGCATAAAACGACTGAGACAAAAGGAAGCGAATAGCTTTAGTCCTGATAGGGAATAAGACTATTTTGGCTCACGCTTTCTTGAAACATTAATTCCCGAGATGAGCCATTAGGGACACGAGACTATAACCTTCTGATGCTTGGTATTATTTGCGGGAACCCTTTTCGTGTATTAGGCGTTTATTCAAATGCGGCCAAACGCGAAATAGTAAGGAATCAGGGGAAAATGGATGTCTTCATTTCGGCTGGCCGAAATGTATCATTCGACTCTGACCTGATTTCTGTAATATCAACTCCTGTCGAAAGAACAAAACTAACTGTTCAAACAGCACTTGCTCAGATTAATCTACCGCAAGATAAAATCAAGTACGGCCTATTTTGGCCATGTGTTAAGACGCCTGCAGATTCTCTTGCTATTGATGCCCTGAAAAGCGGAAGCTATGACTCTGCAATCAGCGCATTATCATCAGAAGATAATTATTCGGCCAAGATAAACCTTTCTTTCATTGGGCTGCTAAAAGGAGATTATCAATTAGCGATACGAGTATTTAACCTTCTCATCTCAAATGCCACCATGCGAAAAGCATTTGTGGAAGACGTAACAGATGAGACTTTTACTATCTCGAGGGACGAACTGATGCATCTGTACCTTGACGAATTAGTAAAAGAAGTTCCTGCTGGTTCGCTGATTCCTATCCTGACTCATCAGAGCGACAAGAAGTATTTAACACAACAAGCAGTCAATGAACCGATAAGTACAATTGAAAGTGCTATTCAAGTTGCGAAGGCAGTCAGGAGGACAGATGCTGAAGAATCATTAAAAGCAGGTAAAAAGCTAATTCGAGATACCAAAGAGGCCCTGGAGTCCTTGAGCGCTTATTATTCGAAAGACGATTTCGAGTATCAGAAAGTTGCAGATGCATTAGCCGATCAGATATTGCAGTGCGGAATCAATTATTTCAACAACAGCGATGATGCCAAAAGTACTAAGATTAAGAACGCATTGGCTGTTCAGAAATATGCACTTGGCGTTGCTGCCGGTCAGTTGGAAATAGATAGATGCACTCAAAATGTTAACATTCTTCGGAAACAACAAGAACAGTTGCCTCCAGATTCAGTGGCAGCAGAAGACACAGCGATAAAGGTTTTAATAGCCTCCTTCAATCGTTCTGACAACACTTTTTCTAGCATATCCTCTTTTTTGGTCAATTGTTCAAAATCAGTTGTCAAGATCAAGGAGAAACTAGGCAAGAATAACAGTTACTATCTTAAAGTTTCAACTCTGGTGGTAAATAGCGCTTTATCAGAGTTGATTGATCTTGTTAATTCTACACTTGAATCGCTGAATAATCATACGACATCCGTATCAGATGCTAAATCCGCCTTAAGTTCGGCATGGCATATAACTATTGATATGGATAAATTTGATATTGAGAAGGATTTCCTGAATTCGAGGTACTCACCAAACAAGGGGACACTCGAACATATGATTGAGGAGGCCGGCGGTTTTGGCATTTTTGGCTTCGTCAAATCTTACACTTCTCCAATTGATTTGCGCACTGAGTCCGAGTACTTTGCCGGATGTAAGACGAGTTCCGATTACGAAGGGTACATGTTGTTATATCCTAATGGCAAGTATATGTCGGAGGCATTAAACAAAAAGCAGGAATGCTTAGTTAAGGAAGAGCAGGAATGCTATGAACGTTGTAGGCGATCGGGGGATTTTACGCAATATATCAGGCTTTACCCTTCCGGTCCCCATATTTCTGAAGCTCGTCAAAAAGTTGATGAATTGCGTCGGAAAAATGAAGCCATCAAGAAGGAATTTGACGCTTGTCACTCTAAATCCTCACTGCAAGCTTTCCTACAGAAGTATCCTAATAGCAAGTATGATTATGATGCTAAAAAGAAAATCCGAGAGTTTGAGCAGCAATCTAAGGAGACTGTTAAATGGGTTTGGTATGTTTTCTCGGTCATTCTTATAGAGCTCGTCTGGGGCCTGATTTGCGCAAATGGAGATGGCTTTTGGGCTGGAATTGGGTACAGCATCATCGGTTGGTTCATGTACATTAATATATTGGTATTCCATCTTTTACGGCTTCTTGGAAACGCCATTTTTAATTTTGACGATTAGCACAAGTATGAAAAGATTCTCATTTGTATTGGCATTTCTTTTTTGTTTGATGGCACTTTGTCCTCAAACTCTTTTCGCTCAAGCAAGCCAGGACTCCGTTTGTGTCCAGCAGTTACAGCAGAGCGTGGATGAACTTCAGAATCAAATACTATCTCTGGAGAAGACCAATGCGTCAAACGCCGCCCGTATCAACAGCTTGGAGCAAAGCATTTCTCGGCTATCATCAACGGCAGAAGAGAATCGAGTAGCCACTCAACAACTGAGTTCGGATTTTACCCAATCCAAAGAGGACTTTAGCAGTACGGCAGGACGTTTGTCGGCGGGAATCGACGATGTCACTAATAATCTTACGAATGCCACCTCTGTCATTAGAAAGAACTCCACATTAGGACTAGTTTTATTTGTAATACTACTGTTTCTTCTTGCTGCCGCGGTATTTTTCTTCTTTAAGAAGCTATTTGTGAACAATTCTTCTTTGAGCAAGCTCCAGGCAGCTCAAGATGAGCTTCAGAAGGTTCAGAAGTCTATTCAGGAGGAGAGTGTTAAGCTTGATTCAAAAATGGTCGATATCCTACAGAATCAGATTGCAAAATCCGACATTGAGAAAACCGCACCTGCAGCCGAACCAGATCATAGCCTTGTTATATCAATTGTTAATGAAGTTGCCAGAATTGAACAGAATCTTGGCAATATGGATACTTCAGTCCGAGGCGTATCTAATCTGAAGAACAGGGCCGCCGCAATAATTGCATCCTTAAAGTCTAAGGGATACGAGTTTCCAAAATTGTTGGGTGAGAGATTCAGTGATGGTGATAATATGATAGCAACCATGGAGTTAGATGAATCATTACCTACAGGGACTCAGATCATCAAGCGTGTAGTGAAACCGCAAGTAATGTATAAAGGGAAAATGATCCAGGCGGCAGATGTCGTTGTCGCTTATAACGAATAAAACAAATAGGCATATGGCACGTGTTAATTATGGAATTGATTTAGGTACAACTAATTCGGCAATTGCGCATTTCGAGAAAGGCGAGACTGTCATAAAAAAGAGTCCCACTCAAGGCGATACAACACCATCATGCGTGGCAGTAAGTCCGGTCGGTAGAATACTGGTTGGACAAAAAGCCTTTCGTCAATATCAGAAAGATCTTCAATTGTCATTTGTCCGCCCTGGATATAGTATTAACTCCTTCGTCGAATTTAAAAGACAGATGGGAACGGATGAGTCTTTTTACTCATCCAATGCCAAGAAAGATTTTTCCCCAGAAGAGCTGTCGTCTGAAGTCTTGAAGGAGCTTAAGAAATATGATTTATCTGGGAGCACAAAGTGTGCTGTCATCACCGTGCCGGCCATGTTTGAGAATACGCAGAAAGATGCGACCAAACGGGCCGCTAAGCTTGCGGGGTTCGACTACGTGGAGTTGATCCAAGAGCCCGTAGCGGCTTCGATTGCTTATGGACTTACGTCCAAAATGAAAGATGCATACTGGCTTGTTTTCGACTTTGGCGGAGGAACTTTCGATGCTGCCCTCATGAAAATAGAGGATGGTATCCCAACACCTATAGGGACGGCAGGCAACAACAAACTCGGAGGCAAAGATATTGATAAGGCGATTGTAGAACAGTTGTTCATCCCTTATTTTCGTGAGCACTATTCGATCGACTCTCTATTGGCCCAAAAGGGTGATGCCTTTAAGAACGAGTGGAAAGCAAAAGCTGAAGAAGCCAAGATACAATTGTCTTTCAATGAGTCTTTTGAGGTGGAAACTGATCTTGGGGACGATTATGGATGTGATGACAATGGAGAGGCTTTCGAGTTGTGCATGACTTTGACTCAAGAAGAGTTCGAACCAATCGCTGCTCCAATCTATCAGAAAGCCATAGATATTACAAAAGAACTATTAAAGAAGCACAACCTTCAGGGGTCCCAGCTCGGGGCAATCGTCCTCGTTGGCGGACCGACCCATTCTCCGATAGTAAGGAAAATGCTTCGTGAACAAATTACTCCCAATGTTGATACCAGCATTGATCCGATGACTTGTGTTGCCGAAGGTGCTGCGCTATATGCTTCAACACTTGAAATACCCGAAGTCATTCAGGATGAAAGTCGTGACAGGTCCAAAGTTCAACTCGATGTAAACGTTAAAGGTAATTCTGTGGAGGATAGTGAATTCGCCTTTGTCGCTTTGCGTCCGGATAAATGCGACAATTATTCGGAGCAGACTGTGGATGTCGAATTCGTTAGAACCGATGGCGCATTTCAGACGGGCAAGATATGTGTTGGTGCCGATGGAGAAGCAGTTGAACTTCGACTGGTTAAAGACAAAACGAACGTGTTCAAGATTCACTGCTTTGATGCATCTGGCAATTCTCTTGAATGCGAACCTGGTGAAATAAGCATCTTGCCCATTGGGGGAACGGATGCTGTTATGCCTCTGTTTATTGGTATAGGCGTAGCGAATGATAAAGGGGATGAGATCTTCAAGAAGATTGATGGCCTCGAGAAGAACCATATGTTGCCGGCAGATGGTGTATGTAATGGTCTTCGGACACAGAAAGCCATAAATGCGGGTGTTGTCGAAGACGAAATTCGTATTACTATTTATCAGACAGATAGTTATAACGAGAACACCCGTGCTTTATATTGCAACAGGCAGTATGACGTTGTCTTTAATGGCGATGACATCCCCGGATTCCTCCCGATCAATAGTGAGGTAAACATCAGAATGCATGCAGATAAATCAGGCTCTATTGATAGCTTTGTTATCAATATCCCTTACTTGGACTTCGATCTTGATGTCACCGACAGGGTTACTAGTTCGACATTATCTGCAGTTTCCAACTCTTTTATTCTCACCGAACTGAGAAATGCATCTAATCGAGCAAAAGAGGCAAATGCAGACGAACTCGTTAGTGAGATAGCATCTCTGAAATCTAAATATGAGTCGATGTCCAAAGACCGAGATTCAGTCGATGCTTTTGTAGAAGAGATGAAGCAGGCGTGCCGTAAGGTTGATGATGCATATGCAAAAGGGGAATGGGATCGTGTTGAGAAAGAATTGCGCGACATTTTTGAAGAAGTTGAAAAGGACGTTGAGAAATATGGCAATAGCCAGGCGCACAACATTTTTGAGCAATTGAAAGCTCGGACTGAAGATGCTATTGAGAAAAAAGATGTAGCATCCGCTAAGGTCCTGACAGACAATTTGCATGCGTTTGATTACAAGCTTGCTGAGATTGAATACTTCATTTCTTGGATCTATGGTTGGAACCGCAATTTCGAAATAAGCGATTGGTCAAACCCTGCCCGCGCACGTCAACTTGTCAACTCCGGTTTAAGCATTATTAATAATGGCCCTACTGCAGATCAGCTCCGTCCTATTATAAGAGAACTGATCAGTTTGTTGCCGGATGACCAGGCTCCAGATATGGGAGGCGGTATTTTGAGGCAAGGTGGTCAGAAACCTAGTTAATATGACAACCTATGGCGAAGTTCAAAAGAAATGACCATATAGGCGATTTTGTTGTTGCTTTCCCGATAAAGGACGGACAGTACGCAGAAACTTATCGTGTTAAGGATGATGCTGGGAATAACTATTTCCTGAAGTTATTCTGTCCAGCAAAGATGCATCGGAGCCAATTTTCCGATGACGGAGGGATTCTAGAATTGGAGATAACCAGTTCTTTGGATCACCCCAATATTACCCACGCTCATTCGTCCGGGAAGATTGTTCACGATGGTCAGAGCCTGGAGTATGTTGTCTATGATTTTATCTCTGGAGAGACAGTGTCTCAAAGAGTGATTCGAGAACAAAAGTGCTCTGTAGGTGATGCAATTGAGATTGTAAAGAGTGTCTTAAAAGGGGTTCAGTATTTACATTCAAGGGAAGTCCCAATAATTCATAATGAATTGACTACCCAGAATGTTATGCTTGAAACTGCTGGTAAGCGCTTGCCGACGCCAAAGATTATTGACTTTGGATATGCCCGGTATTTAGGCCAGGGGCAGAATGCTTTCAACAGAAAAGGACTGAACCCATTTTATATGGCGCCTGAGTCATTTAATGGAGTTTTCTCCGTACAATCAGACCTCTACTCTGTTGGAGTAATGATATATCATCTATTGTATGGTATTCCACCTCATTACATTGATGTATCAAGGTTTACGCCCGATTCTCCGGAGTGTATTGATGCCATCCTTGCAGAAAAAGCTAAACCACTTAAGATTCCAACTTCTTCAAGCATAATTGTTCCAGAGAGTATCCTCAACATTATGGCGAAAGCTACTGCTGCTGATGTTGATGATCGTTTCAAGACCGCAACGGAGTTCATAGCGGCATTAAATGGCGATGTAGAAGTAACTCCTCCCGTCTATGGGGAGCGTCCGGCACATTCAGATTCTGCAGAATCAAAAAATATTCGCAGAGGTGGAGGTTTTAAAGACGTGGCCGGAATGAGGGCACTGAAAGAGCAATTGCAATCGGATGTCATTGATTTGCTGCAGAATCCGGAGCAAGCAAAGGCTTTGGGTTTGTCTATCCCCAACGGCCTGCTTTTTTATGGTCCTCCCGGGTGCGGCAAAACCTATTTCGCCGAGAAATTTGCCGAGGAACTACAATGTAATTATCAATACGTGAAATGCTCCGATGTCGCCTCTCCCTATATACATGGGGGACAGGGGAAAATCGCAGCCGTGTTTGATGAAGCTAGAAAGAATGCTCCGACCATCTTGTTCTTTGACGAGATTGATGCTATGATTAAAGACAGGAGCAAGCATACTAACGTAAGTGAGGCGGGAGAAGTCAACGAGTTTCTTGCTCAATTGAATAATTGCGGTTCAGATGGTGTTATCGTAATAGGCGCCACCAACAAGCCGGATGAGATTGATGAAGCTGCTTTACGTGCTGGCCGTCTGGAGTTCAAGTATTATATTCCCCAACCAGATTTTGAAGCGAGGAAGGAGTTATTCAAGATACATCTCAGACAGAGGAAAACAGAAATTGGGATTGACTATTCCCGACTTGCTGAGCTGACAGAGAATTACATAGCTGCTGACATAAAACTTATTGTGGACAATGCTGCACGATTAGTTTTCAGGCGGAAAGAAAGCCGGATAACCAATCAAATCCTGGAAGAAGTTATCCGTTCATCCAAACCTTCTATTTCTATTGACGTTATCCGAAAGCATGAGGCCATTAGAGATAGTTTCGAAAGGAATGAACCAGTAAGAAGAAAAATAGGTTTTTAATACATATCCATATGAACACGGAAGAATTGTACCTAAAAACGGTTTTTAGCTGCATGGCGTGCGACGGCTCCATCGCAGATGAGGAAATACAAGTTCTTGGCAATTATGTCAAGGGTACACCTTATTTTGGGAACATTGATTCCCAAGAAGTAATCAATAGGTTTGTTCGAGACATTAACATTCAAGGATCTTCCTTTTTGAAGAATTATTTGAGAGAGTTGTCTGATGCACACCTTGATGAAAATGGCGAACTGACAATTATAAAACTATCTTTGGAAACCATTAAGGCTGATAATCATATAGATTATTCTGAGGTCAGTTTCTTCAAAAAGATACGTTCTCGACTCGATGTTTCAGATGAAACCATTTTGAAGAATGTTGAAGTCGAGGATCTCTTCTTAAATCAAGACATTATTGACGACGAAGAAGTCGAGTTTATGCCTTCTTTCTCTGAAATCAGTATAACGGCATAATCCATTTTGTTTATGGCGAAAGAAAAGATTCTGCCTGTATCTATCCTTATTATCATTCTTGTTGGCATAGGTATCTGGTCATATTCTGTCCTCGAGAAGAACTCGGATTCGGGAGTCTATCGGCAAGCACTTCAAGAGAATTCATTAAATGGATATGTTTCGTACATGTCCGAGTACCCATATGGAAAGCATGCCTCAGAGGTCGAAAATGCCATTTGTACAATCATAAACGAGTCATCGCTTGATGACTTAAAGGATATTCTTTCAACAGTTGACAGGAAAATAAACAAAAAGGATTTGCGTGAACGATGCCATAGTGTTATTGGGAATTTGGCAGAGCAAGCATATAATACAGCTTTGAAAGAAAACACTGTAGAAGGCTGGAACTATTTCATAAAGAATATACCGACCGATTATCTCAAAGATGCCAATACTAAGATGGTTGATGCCGCATACGCTGATGCCGTTAAAACTAACACTATAGAAGGTTGGAATAAGTATAAAAGCATTGTTGGTTTTTCGAATTATAGAGATGCGGACAAGAAGATTGAAACTATCGAGTCAAGACAATGGAAGAACGAAAGTAATGCATGGCGGTTAGCATCGGCAGATGGTACAATTGCATCGTACAATAAGTATTTGAAATTTCATCCAAACGGTGCTCATTCCGCTTCTGCAAGGAAGAAGGTTATTGACCTTGAAGTAGATGGTATTTTCGCCGGTTCTCATGGCACACTCCCGTCTATGGATCGTTCCTATTATGGGTATTCGTCATCAAGTACTGTTAAGATTCACAATGGTACTGGATATACTCTGACGATTTATTATAGCGGCAATACCAGTAAAAAGGTGTCAATCCCTGCCGGACAATCTTCTTCTTTCACTCTGCCAAATGGTGACTACCGAGTAGCGGCTTCGGTTTCAAGCGCGAGTGTGCGTTCATATGCTGGCAGGGAATCCCTGACTGGAGGAGGATACGAAGCGGACTACTATATTTCGACATCAAGATACTAAGATTCAATTTATTATGGAAGAACAGAAAAGTAATGTCCTAATTGAGTTGCTGAAGAACTCTACACCTGAACAAAGGAAAGAAGCTCAGGCAATAGCAAAGTTCATTTCAAAAATGATGTCGCTTGCCCCAGACTCGAAGCTCGAGGATCAGATGAGAATCCTGGATCAATACTTTATTGATAATGGAGAAAAACATACTCGCGATGACATGGCTCCTTATATGTTATCATACATTGATAAGGTGTGTCAAGACTACTATAATCGCAACAAAGAAAACTTTGAGAAACTTGAAGAAAAAGATCCTTTTTCTATTGTTGTTGGGCTTATTATGGCCGATTACATTTTTACAGCGGACCATTCTAAACCAGAGGTTGAAGTTTTCTCTTTGTACCATAAGTACATCGAAGACTACCGCTCTTATGTAGAAGGTATCATTGTCAATAAGGATCGTTATGTACTTACTGTGAATTCGGGAGATGTTTTTAAGAAGTATGTGAAATTTAAGAGCGATTACAAAGAAGCACAGAAAGAAACAACATTCGGTCAGATTTTCGGAACAATTTCCGAACATATGGACAAATATATTCCTTTGGTAAAGGAACTGAAAGATGAAGGCCTTGATTCGGATTCTGTAGAATACCTCGTAACCGAAGTGCTTATTAATCAGTATTTATTGGTGGCAACAGGATTATCAAAAGGCCCCCTACAAAAGTTGGGACCTGTTCAAGGAATGAGCGATGCCGCTTCTATTAGAAAATATATCTCAGCAGGACAGCGAATCTCCAACGAATTTGAACTTTCGGAAGGACAAAAGAAGAGTATTAATACAGGAACAGAGATGCTCAACAAAATGATACCCGCATCCTCTGGTTGTTTAGGAATGATGATAGCAATCCTGACTATTTCTGCTACCTTGATGGGGTTGATTGGATGGGGGATATCATCGCTAATTGCTTAATACTTTTAACCTTAACTGAATGATTTGGCTATTTCTAATACCGATAGCACTGCTCCTAGTCGGTCTTGCAGATTTACCGACTGGGTATTACACCCTCGTCAGGATTGTTGTATGCGCCATAAGCGCTTTGTCGTGTTATTGGAGCTATAAAAGCGACAAAAAGGTTGGGATTGCAACGGTGGTTTTTGGACTTTTAGCCATTTTGTTTAACCCTATTATCCCTGTCTACTTACAAGATAAAGGGGTTTGGGCGGTGATTGATGTTGCCGCTGCGATTCTTCTGGCGATCAGGTATTTCACTTTGAGAGGAAGAGTGGAAAACTGAATTGCCTCCTCATTACCAGTTACGAACCAATAGATGGTTTTATAGCCACTATTCTTCATCCATAGCCTTCGTCGCGTAGCGGCGGAGGCTTTTTGGTAGGTGGAGTTCGGCTTCGACCTGGGCGAGGATTACACAATATCATTATTGACTAAAGTTATTCGCCCCCACCATACCCGAAAGAGGAAAGTGGGGGAAATGAGGAAATTGAGGGAGATTGATATATTGCAACTGACAGATACAGTCTAATACCATCCACATGAAGGTCAACGAGTGATTGTTGGCCTTCAACGGTAAGGAGGAAACGATAGTCGGGTAGGGCGTCCATAAAGAAGTTCTCTGTGAGCACGGCGGGGCAGGCTGTATGGCGGAGGATGTAGAAGTCGGATTCGATGTCAGGATCTCCATCGATGTAGTCCGTGCGGAGATGCTTTCCCGGGAGATGGTATGACGCAGCTTCGTACAAGCTGGTTGCGAGTGCATCGGCCCCGGTGTCTCCGCGAGTGGTGAAGGCACACCAACCGGTAGCGTCCATCCAGCGGTCGCCGTGACCTGCCGCATTGACATGGATGGAGATCAGGATGACGTTGTCTTTGCCCAGACGCCGGCAGAGTTCGTTTACCCGGCGGCAGCGTTCGGGTAGGGGAATGTCCTCCTGCTCGGGGACGAGGAGCTGGGCATCGAGGTCAAGGGCTTGAAGACGTTGGACAATCCGGCCGGCGATGAGCCGGTTGTAGGCATACTCGCGAAGCCGTCCATCGGGACTCCGTTTGCCTGGAGTTTCACGGCCGTGGCCGTTATCGATTAGGATTTTCATAGCTGGTTTTGTGTTTAGGTTTACACCTTTAAGTTACACAAAATCAGCGAGAAAAGCAAGTTTTTCTTGCGTGAAAGGGTCTTATGTGAAGATGTAATTTTCGAACAAAACTTCGGAGAGTGTTGCCCTCGAAGAAGAGTCTTTCATTAGGATAAAAAGGTCCTCTGGAATCTCGGCATACTTGACATATTGTCGAATTGCTTTCAAAGAAGAACTCGGCGTTGATTGAGATAGTGCAAAGATTGTTTCAACACTATTATTGACAGGAATCAGTTTCCAAATGGACGCTTCATTTCTAAGGTGCCAAAAAGGCATAGCGACCTCGGGATTAAAGAGAGGGGAGTCACCAATAAATTTGGCCCATATGTCACGAAATCTCTCGCGGAGAGCATCTGAAAACTCAACCTTATTGTTGACCAAATCCCCACTTTCCACAAGACTCATCACCGCAAGAAGGAGAATGGCCTTATGAGGTGCCTTATATCCTTTGCGGTGGCTTACATTGAGTTTCTGAAACAAACTCACGTATTTGTCAAGAGCAGAGTCCAATTTGAGTTTTACACCAGTTCAACGGTTAAACCAAGACCCAACCGATCGGATATTTCTTTAATCTGTTCGAACTTGGTAGGTGTGCCTGAACAGGTATTACATAACCATCCGTCTCCTACTGGTTTACAGGGATTCTCATATCGCGGCGTGGGGTGCTTAAGTATCAAGTTGTCACCACAGCAGATGATATTGAGCGCGCGGACACGTTCCGCACCGGCAAACTTCACGACTTCAACAAGAGCTTCGAGGACTTTGCTGGGTTGAATCGTGCGACCATCCGGGAAACGAACTTTTATTTTCTCTCGCGTGCCCGTCTTAGATTCTGGGGGAACAACGGAAAGCGTAGCGGTAGGATCTAATGCGACCATCGATACCTTCATATCGACTCCGTATTCTTCAATGATGCGCAATAGGTCTTGATATTTAACTGGGGTCGGACTGTTCGTCATCACGTACCAACCGTCACCTATTGAACGTTGATAATCAGCGTATTTTGCGTCGAGTTCGCGGGAAACTATATTGACACCAGCATGGCATATACCAAGAATGCTGATTTCTTCTGGACCAATCGACTTAATTGCTTCGCAATAGGTCGTGCTGACGTTTTTATGCTCAAGAACAGTTCCGTCAGCTAATTCGACGCGCAAAATCACGCTTTTGCTTCTTCTGGTGGGAGTTTCGGGCTCCGTAGTAGATGAAGACCGAGGGACAGGGTTAGACCAATCGATTTGTTTGAATAAGCGTCCCCATTCGTAGAACTCCATATCCCTAAACCGGTCACCGTAGAAATCTTCGACAATATTGCAAGCAGTTGCTGCATTTGGATACTCCCGATCAAGAACCGGGCGTAGCTTTTCCAGAAGTGCAGGGTTGGCTATCCTGGTTAATTTACCATTCTCGTCAGTGAATTCTGCTTCCCAATCCCGTCCTTCTTCTACTGGCGGCGGCGTTGTTCCATATGGCACAGGCTCGCCCTCCTCTAATACGTGCACAGGCTCAACAGGTTGAACGTATGTCTCTGTTCGGACTAAGAACTCAACATACTGTTTCATTGCTGCGGAGTAATCATGATGACGCTCTTCGTTAATCGCCCTGACATCAGGGATGCGGAAGAACTGATCAGCAGCATTTTGATACAGGGAATACGATGTGCATGTCAAGAAAACATTCTTGTGCTGTTCCAGAAAGCCTTCTTTGATTAGATAGCGCATTGCTCTGGAATAACGCTTAACCGTACTACGTAAATAGTCTTTGTGGAATAAGGCTCGTTCAAATCGCTCCACAGTTTCCAGATTGCAGAAATGATCAAACAGCGTTGCTTGATCTGGTTTATCAACGAGCTCAGAGGGGGAGGGAATACTATCTTCTTCAACTGGTAATTCAATCGTAGCGTCTTCTTCTTCGGGTTGAACATCGTGGTTAAGGAAAGCGATGTAAGAACCAAGTGCCGCAGAAATCAAATTATGCCACTTGTCGTTCTTTGCACGAACCTCCGGGATGTCGATAAACTGAGGGATAGACTTTTCATAATCTGCAAGAGAATCATACTGTAGAAATATCTTTCTATTACGAGTTATGAAGCCTTCAGAAATCAAAGCTCTGATTACGCGACAGTAACTACCTATCGTTATCGAAGATAGACCCTCATCAGTAAGATACTTTGCAAAAGAAGCAACATTGGCAACATTAGAAAATCTCTTGAACGCCTCGTTCGCTTCAGGTCTTCGCTTAGATCCCATCGCCACATAATCACCAGTGTTAAGGAAGTAGCTTCCTACGTTGATAAAAAACATCCTGGTCATTTCGCGAGGGAATATTACGACTTCTCCATCATTCCCCAGATCCATACGTTTCAACTGAAAAGACTGACGAGCTTCGACCTGTAGGGGATAGCGAGAGTATAAGGAAACATTCTCTGTGCTGTTCAGCCGCTGTTTTACCCAAACCGGATTCCAGGTGGCATAAACGTCATTCTCGTCGTCATACCCGAGCATAATAAACTCGGCTTCCGACTCTTTGATGACATTGAAATCGTCTCTAAGGGGCAACTGAGCTCTCCAGACATCGGGGTTAGTAAAGTGGGCCGAGGTAAGATTCTTGATATAAATCCAGTATTCCGTTCCATTCAGAAGGATATGAAAAGGATTAAGGCCCTCGATAAAACGATAGTCTGCACCGTTGATAGCTTGCAAGAAGCGTATCTGTAACTCTTGTCTGTCAACTTTCTGTGCCATAGGCTATATTAGGCTTTTAAACAACGGAGATGATTTAATATCGTAGTCGGACTCATCATCACGGACATCAATAAGCCCTGAGAGATCACTTGTAAATTTTACCTCGGACACTTTTTCGGGCACATTATTCTTCGCGATACTTGGGACGTCTCTATAGTCGTAGAACGCCAGGCTATCAGAGGCTCCTGTATAGTCGAAGTATATGCCATCGAGCTTGTCAATATCGCTACCAATGGTGTTGGCAATGATTGTAAATAACTTCAATTGAGAGTTAATTGCTGTTACACGCTCGCAAATCTTCTGATACAGTCCTTTGACGGACAAACCATCAAACGCGGGGCCGGATTCACGGACGATTACAGATGCAATTAGTAAGTTAGAGTGCTCTCCGGGATTGAGTTGATCAAGTGCAAAACGGTGAATTCTTTCTTCTGAAGATGTGCTTTTCACTTCAATTTTATCCCTGCCTGAGGTGAAATCATATTTTGCGGTAGGGGCGGAATGCCAAGCTGCAATAAGCGTTTCAGGTGATGTGCTCTTTTCTATCACGAGCAACTCGGCCCAAAGTCCCTGAATTTTCTTTTTGGGTGGCTGGACTAAGGCCGAGAAAATGGCTATGAGGTTTTCAACTTCAACAGCAAGTTCGCGCCGGGACGGCTCGACGGGAAGGCGTTGTAGCATCAGGGTGAAAATCTCAATGAAATATGACTGAAGCGGCTGGTCAAGAGATCGAAGTGTTATGATGGAGAATTGGTCATCTTGAACATTGCCTTCATCATCTTTTATCTGACAAGGAACATTATACTCTACAGACAAGATTTCCCTTACTACATTCTGCACAGTGGACGCTGAAGAATTTGTCCGAACGAAAAACTTGGGGAAGCCTTCAGTTGATGCCCCCAGTTTATGAGACATACCGGGGATAGAGATGACATTAAATCTATCTCCTACGGCAGACTGCGATTGGATGGCCGTAAACTGGCTGTATAGAGTATTAATTTGTGGCATAGTGTCTAATGTGTTTATTCTTCGTCTTCCTCGTCGGAGTCATCTATATTATACTTTTCGTTGGAGCAATAATTGGCAGCCAAACTTTCCGGGTAATAAACTGCAAGTGTGTAGGCTTGCCGGGCAAAGTCCAGCGGAGCTCCATCAAACTGTATATGATAGAGTTGAATGGTCAGTGAATCTTTATCTCCAACTATCTTTGCATCACCAGGGTAATTTGTCGAATCCCCTTCGGAACTGGGACCAGCAAAAATTCGAGTATTGGCGGCTAACCTGTTTGTCGCTGCGTCAAAGGCACGAGTACGAACAGGGGCGGAGAAGGCCATTTGATAGAAATAAACGTACTTTAGTGGATTTGGGCTGTCTTCAGCGGACAGATAACGCAAGTATCGAATGGTGTCAGCCTTCCGTTGTGCATCAGGCCAATTTTTGAAACTAAAATCGCTCAAGAACTGAATTGCCTCATCGATTTCCAGTTTAAACCAACGGTGTGTACGGTCTAAAGTGGTAAACTCGTTCCTGACCGTCCAGTCATTTTCATGCGCTTTCAGGAACGCATCCACTATCCTGTCATTGTGCTCAATCGTCGCCTTACTTGCAAAAGCCTGTAGCTGATGCATACCCTTAAGTTTGGTGTTGACCACCCAGATAGGCAGAACATTTGAACGAGTAGGACGCAAAGTAGGGGAGAGAAGGACTTTACGCTCTGCGGCCTCAAGAGTGTCGCAGGAAGCTAATGTCGACCGTAATTCTTCTTCATGCCTTATGTACGCCAGATAGTTCATTATTGAGGACTGAGGCAAGAAAACACGGCACGATTTGATATAATCTGTTTTATACCCAAAGAAACGGCAACGCTGCTGTATTGTGTCTGCATTTGTCGCTCCCTTAGTATAGCGGGGCATATAAGTAGTGGCCAGTTTCTCAACAGTAAAACCACGGTTAAGCATTTCTGCTCCGACTAATACATGCATTTTATAATCGTCCCACTCAATGCTTGTCTGAGCTTCCTTATCCGTATTGACGAGATAGACTTTCTTGTTGTTTAAGACCTCCAATAAATAGACTTTAATCTGGTCGAAAGAAGGTTGATCATCAATATCGTAATACTGGATGGCCATAGGAAGAAGTTCCTCGAACCGAGCAAGGAGAGAAATCTTTCCTTCGTGGTCGTCTGGCTTACGAAGAAGTTTGCGCCACAATTTGAGTTCATTATCTATCCAGTCCTTAAACACCTTATTCCATTTCTTGGTGTTATCTGGATGGACCATCATCGAAAGATAATTAACACCGTCAACCTGAAGCCAATATACCACAATAGCAATTGCGAGAATGTGGAGCATTAACGCATCTTTAAGCGACTGTGGCATCTTCGTGAGCGGATTCTCCTTCTTGTGGAATACTTGCTCCTCTGGTATTTGAAGAATCAGTCCGCCATTATACAAACTGTGATTCGGTCCCTGGCCGAAGAACAACTTTCCACCTATATAGCCTTCCCCTGGAGTGAGGAGAGTGTGGCTCTTGGGCGAAAGCATATCTTGCATACTGATGAGGATATTTGCCTGAGGGGTTGCAGTATATTGAACATACGTGTTCCCGGGAAGATCCGCTCTTAAACGCAAAATAGCATCGTAAGTCCTGGATTTCTCATCCTCCTCATATTTGCTATTCTTCCTCCCATAGCTATTCAAGGATGCTTGATCGGCCTCGTCATCGATGATGATTATCGTCTCGTCCTGCATAATCCATTTAAGTTCATCATCATTGAGGACATCACGTACCTTCAAGATATGGTCATAATGCTTGAGGATGGGAATTAATACTATCGGCTGATTGATTGACTCCAGGTTGCCGATTATATCGTCGACGTCAGCAGTCGTCGGATTGGGGTGAATTTTATAGTAATTGTTAAACTTCCCATCAGGTCCGATTAAGTCCTTCCTTAATCGTTTTGAGGTCTGGTCGAGAAGATTATTCTTGGTACCGGCAAGATAGATGATGACACGATACCCGTTATCCTTTGCTAAGGCTGTCAGTCCAGTAAACGACATCGTTTTACCGCTCTGCACATATCCAACTACAAGATGAGTAGTCTCGGCGCTTTGAACGGCGTTATGGGGGTTACAATGCGAGAGGACATCAAATGTTTCTTCGCGAAAGCGGACGATGGCTTCTGCAGTGAGGCCTTTGGGCTTGCTATCACTCTGGCGCTGCGAGTCCAAAAAGGCTTCGAAGAACTTCCCTGCAGATACTTCCTGCAGAGCATTCGAGCTTTTTGTCTTGGCTTGACCTCCAGTATTAACGATGATCTGTTCCATCTTAAACCTGTGTCTTCTTAATGAATTCGTTGAAGTATTCCATAAGTTCTGCCGCGGAGCCATTGCCGTTCTTCCCGGCTGTAAACTTGGCAATAACCAGAGACTTTAGAATTGCGACTATAGAATCCGAAGGATCCCCAAAATGCTTAAAGAATACGTGCTTTACATTAATGTTGCACACAATCGTATCATTCAATTCTTTTGGTGTGCCCACGTAAATCAAGTCAGACCCTCCTTCGACAAATTTGACCTGCAAATGATATTGCTTACCACCAATGTCGTAAACATCGAGTTTTTTATACTCGTTTATAACTGCCGGCTCTTCGACATAAGGTCGGTGAACAAATACAGGATCGCTCTCAACGCGAATCTTTTCCTCTACAGCCTTTGTATCAATGACAACCGGCGTATGCTTTGCCTTTGGAGCATCGTCGTGTTTCGTAACAAGCTTTCTAACTTGTTTGGCCGTATTATCTGCACGGTATCCATCGGCTTGAGGGAAAAACTGCGGGTCATCTTCACGAATCTTATCCCGGAGCGCTTCCATAAGCATCTCGAGGTTGTCCTTATCCTGGATGTCGTTCTTATTGAACGATACAGCAAAACCCTCTAATTCTAATTCGCCAAACAACCTCTTGTATTTGAAGTTACCAGGAGCCCCAAACAAGATTTTTGGGAAATACCGGCCATCTGATTCTGCACCAATAATAACGCGACCACGACGAGACAAAACAAGGCCATTTTGAAGGCTGTTAATGTCCCGTAGGATGGCAATAAAGCCGGTAGCCTTGTATTTCCCGAACTTGAAATCTACTTTGTAGCGCCATGTCTTAGCCGGATCGTCGGTTTTGTTAAAGAAGGGAGCATGCAGAATCGGGTAATCTACAAACTCAAGAGGATTATCGTTGACAAGGATGTCTAATTCGTCCTCCCTTAAACTGTTCCTGTAAATACTGGCTATCTCCGTCCGAATTTTCTCCAGACTCTTGAATGTAGGGATGTTCTTAGTTGTGGCATCAATTTCTATGACTGTGCCATGCTCGCCCGGCGTCTTGGGGCGAGTCTCATAGGGGAGTTCCTTGAGTTCGTTATCTGTAACCTCGTTTATGTCAAAGCGAAAAATTCTCTCGACATTTTCTCCGAGAGCCTTTGTTTTGACTGACCATGTTTCACCAAGCCAGCATGCAGCAGTCTTTAAGCCCATACCGAACTCATTCAAACCAGAATCGTCATCGGGTGTTTCTGCGGATTTGAATGCGTGAGCGTAATGGTTCAAATCAATACCGGCAGCATTGTCTGTAATAATAAACTTCTTGGCTAACCTCTGGCTACCTTTACTCTCATTCTCATCCCAGAATATCTCGATATTGACGTTGAGTTTGTAGCTGGGATCTATCGCCCGCAATTCCTCCCGATGGTCACGGGAGGATTGCAAGGCGTTATCCACGAACTCGGCAAGAACGTGAGAAACCGTATTTGGCAGGTCTTCGAACCTGCGAAACATTTTGGGGCCAATGTCGATACTGACTTTCTGGTTTGCGAGTTCTGCCATATTACTTGATTAAATTTTTAGCGATTCTATAAACCACATCCACGTTAACAGCATTTCCGAGAGCCTCGTAAACTCTGGACTGTGTCAACTGGAAGGCACCTTCTCCGAATTTCAGGTCTTGCATACACTGGAGAGCGGCGGCTTCTCGCATTGTCATGTATCGACCTTTGCCGGGCTCGCCCTCAGCCAACGTTTCCGGAGGCAGGTCAATCCAGGGACAGATGGGAACTTGCGTCCCGACGAGGTTAAGTGCCGGGGCGAAATTCGGGAGTTTGACGCGGATACCTGAGGCCCGGAACTGGATGATTTTATCCTCCATCGTGGTTGTTGCCTTGGGACCGCAATTCCACTCAAATTTCAAGTGGCTGTTCTCAAAATGCTGGACCTTCCTGAGCCATACGTCCAACCATTCTTTGTTGTGCTCGTAGAATTTGCGATTCTCTTCAATGTAGCGGATTTTCCACTTGGGGAACTCTTTGGACGTGGCTGTACGTGCATAGACCGGAAGTTGAGCCAGGCAGTCCTCGAGATTCCAGCCCTCAATCATACGACCGAGTTTGCCGCGTTTACCCAGCAGATTGTCAGCAGTATTAAATGCCGGTGCAGGGGAGATGGGATAATCAGCTCCGAACTCCATTGCCCAGATAGGGAAGCGAGGAATCTTGCCCTCATGCTCCTTCGTGAGATCCAGGAACTCTTGCCACACTTCCATTTGATACCGCGTGTCGGCCTTGAGATGCATATACTGCGTGCTGGACTCATCTAAAACGGACTTAATATGCGTTTTCTTTTTGAGAGGCTTCGGATACTTGAAATCGCCAAGACCGCCCTTTTGACGATCTACTGCAACTATATAAACTCTGCGACGATGTTGCGGAATGCCAAACTGATGCGGAGAAAGAATCTCCGGAGTCGGCACATCGTACTCCAGTTTGTCAAGTTCTCGCAAAATCACGCGCATCGTATCGCCACCATCATGGCCGTTCAGGTTGGAAACGTTTTCGAGCATCACATATTTGGGACGATGATACTCGATAATCTTGCAGATGGTAAAGAAGAAGTTTCCACGCTCTTTCTTATCCTTAAAGCCTTCGCGCTTGCCTGCTTGGCTAAACGGTTGGCAAGGGAATCCTGCGCAAAGTATGTCGTGAGCCGGTATGTCTTTCGGCTCAAAAGAGAGTAAATCGCCGTGAATAACGCCACCTCCAAAGTTGATTTCATACAACTGCTGAAGATCCTCTTTCAATTCGCTGGCGAAAACGCACTCGTGCCCCAATTTCTGGAGCGCGAGATGGAATCCACCAAGACCGGCGAACAGGTCTATGAATTTCAATCCCATAGGATTTGATTGCTTTCTGTCTATTTTTGGGTGCTTAATCATACAAAGTTAGCGTTTTTTGCTGATTTTTCGATAAGAAACGATACTTATAAGAATCGCGCACGCGAAAACTGCGTTTATTTACACTTTTTATAGTGCCCCAGATCCTGCCGGATCAGCAGCCCTTCATCCGTCCATTTTTTGATATTTCTTTCCGCGGTGGAAAGCGGCATTCCCAGGCGTGAAGAAATCTCTATGAAGGTCTGACGGTCGAATTCATCCGGCAAAGCGTCAAGGAAAAGTTGGCGGCGAACCGTCTTCTGGCCGCTTTCTGCGGCCTTCTGTGTGGCCACTCGCGGCAACTCCTTGAAAACTCTTGCTGTATGCTGAAGTAGTGCCTTCGAGATTATCATAGCAGCCTGGAAATCATCATCGGAACATACCCGCTCGGTCCCGAAGTCCCCGTCGTCCATCATACGAACTGTGGACAGGATCATCGCTATACGGAAGGTAATGAGCCCGAGACGGCGGACGGAGGCTATGATTTCATCGCCCAGGAGTTGCGGGTATTCTTCGTGGATGATCTTGAAGTAGCCGTTGAACTCGTCCTGCTGAGCGGGCGTGAGATGGAAGTGGACGTCGCCAGCTTCCTTCAGGATCTTGTAGAAGTCGAAAAATTGGCTTCCCAGGCCCTTGAAATAGTCGTCAACTGTCCCGTTTTCAGACAGCGCAAATACATCCTGCCACTCTGCTCCGGTGGGGAGGAAATAGAACATAAAGCGGCTGAAAAGACCGTTCTCGGCATCCGTAATCAGGCTCTGGACCTGCTTTGGTGTTCCAGTCAAGAGTGCGCTCAGGCGAGGATGCTTGAGGTTGACATACTCGCGGTCCTTACGGCGGACATAGGAGATGTTTTCGTGATGAAAAGCCTTGCGGAAGCCGTCGGAGTAGTTCCCATAATCGGACGAGAATGTGTTGGCCAGTGTGTCGCCCTCGGTCTCGAACATTATGCCCTGGCCATCGTTATCTCCAAGCACCTGGTAGACTGCAGTGGCACTGGAGTTGGCGGGGATGATGAGCATCCGGAGGGGCGGCTTCTCGGGCTGCTCCATCGTCATCTTCTTTTTATTAGCATTGTACTCCTGCAGATTCTGCTTGTAAGTTATCTCTTCAGCTTCGTTGATTTCTCGCAAACGGTCGTGGATAGGGTCAATGAGGTATTTGCACAGCGTGAGTCGTCCCTTACCGGATGAAGCCCTGGCGGTTACGAAGAGGAAAAGATTCGACCAGACCGGACGTTTGTTGTAGATGCCAGACACATTGGGAAGGACTGCGGAAATGACAGTAAGAGAGCCCAGGAGGAGGATATCACCGTCCTGTTCGGATTCGGACTGGTCTGCAATCTTCTGGAACAATCCGGGCAAAAGGTCACGAATCTGGACGGAGAAGGAGGGGAGAGGTGGCTCTTCTTCTCCCTCAATTCCGTCGTTTCCCTCACTTCCCTCATTTGCAGAAAATGAGTCACGCGGTAATACGGGCACATTGCTGCCGTAAAATGAGGTATGTGAGGGAGTTGAAGTTTTTGAGGGGACAGAAACACTGATTCCTGCGTCTTTCGCAGCCTGAAAGAAGGTGCGGATAGTGATGCCGGTACCGTGTGCCCGCATACATTTGTCATATTGGTCGTCTGTTTCCTTTTCAGTGTAACCGGCATAGAAGCGCGAGATCCGATGGAAGTAGTCACGGCCGTTCTCGCCCAGTTCGTCGGAGAGGGCGAAGCCGAGGTCGCGCCAGGTGGCGTAGTCGCCGGTGATGTCCACCCGGGCAGCTTCTATGCGCTGAGTGACGACTTCAATGTCATAGGTGGTGTCCGCTGCAGGAGTGGTTCGAGGAGTTGTATTCTGGGGAGCAGGAGCCTGTGAAGACTCGCCCCATTCTTCGGGATTGAAAGTCTTTTTCATTATTTGATGGCGTATTTCGGGTTGATGTAAGCCTGCGGATCGCAGGGGAGGAAGCAGGCGCGGGATAGGTCTTTGCCGGACTTGTCCACTTCGATTCCGTAGGTTTGTCTAATGTAGTTGGCGACACGCCGGAAGTATTCAGCGTGCGTCATCCGGTTCTCGGCTATGGGGACAACCCATTTGAGACCGTGACCGGAAGGACTGCGGAATAGCAGCTCCGTATCGAAGTATTCATCCTGCAGTAGAGCCTGGAAGAGGCCTTCAACGTCAGAGAGATGATCGAAATCGAGACAAATAAGTCCGGAAGGCTGGATGATCTCTTTGTCGCTGCGGGACTTGAATTGGCCGCAAAAGGTGGCATAATCGAAGTGTGCAGCTTTGTAGATCCGAGCTTGATTCGGGTCTGTGATGGCTCTCAGTTGCCGGGTTTGTTCGGCTGCATAATGACCACGGATGTAGGCGTAGGCGTCGCTCAAGCTGATGCTCTTGTGCGGGCGCGTGTTGGTAATAGGAGCCCGGAAGAAAGAGAACCGGGGGCCCCAGGGCTTCTCGTCCTTGCGCCCGTATGGATTGTAATCGTCCTCCAAGTGAAGGTGCATCACCTCATTGATGTGGTTGAGCAGGAATTGACCGGATTTGCCGTAGTAGCGTTCAGCGAAATCCAGCGCATCTCCGTCAGGGATGGTGCCGGAGAGGTCATGATGTCTGGCCAGTTCATCGCAAAGCTTCTTTTCTGGCTCCAGACGGATGATGTCCACCTTCAGGCAGGGCTCCCAGTCGTGGAAGGGGTTGCGGATGACTCCGCAGTCCCTTCCTTTGACGGTCATTACAATCTCGTTGGGGAAGTGCTCCCTGACGATATGGGAGTAGATACCGGCTCCGTAGAGGGTCTTGTCGAGGATGTTTTTCCTATTGATCATGGTCATCATCCTCCTTCGGCTGATCGGTCAGGAACTGACCGTTGTGTTCTTTGTACAGGCGGCGGAAAGCCACGGCAAAATCGTCGTTGGATTCCAGGAGATACTCTTTCATGATATCCCCAAGCAGGCGTGGCTCTTTCATATTCTCATCCGGTTTACGTAGTCAATGGCCATATTCTCGACTTCCTCGGCTGTTGCGCCGAAGCCTTTTTCAAGCCAGGCATCGATCTCGGCTTTCTTGAATGAGAGTTTCTTGCTGTACTTGTGGTAGGGGATAAGCCCCTGGCCAACCCAGCCGTAGATGGTGGATTTTGCGGGGTGATCAGGAAGATAAGCCCGCAGTTCGTTGATGTCCATAGAAGAGTCGTCCTTAGGCTCTTCGGGTTTCTCGAGGGACTTGATGATCAGGTCCTTCAGTTCAGCCAATGTGTCCAGAACCTGGTCCATTGCCTGAGGTAGTTGTTCAAAAGTAAATTGTGACATAAAATTCTTGGTTTTATGTCGCAGTCGTTCTTTCTTTTGGCGCCTTATATTACAAAGAAAGCCCACGACGTTGTTTCGTGGGCAAATGTAGGAGTATGTAAGCAAGCCGTTTTTGTAGTGAACGTTAACTACAAAAACATTTTGCGGTTACTTTGAGATTATTTCTTTTTGTTTGGCCAGCATCTCCTCAAAAACGCGAATCAGAGCCTTCTGGTCGGCGACAGATGCGCCCTTGGTAGTGGAGAGAAGGTTCTGATAGTCTTTGAAATTCTCGTTCAGCAAAAGGCCTAAAGCATCGAAGAAGTCCGCTTTTACGGCTTGGTCTCCGTCGCTGTCAACAAAGAATCCCATTTCGAGAAGAACGTTCATAACGCGGGCGAAGTCCGTCTTACGGCCTTTCTTCTGCTTCAGGTGGAATTTGGATGCGGCAGCGGTGTTGCCATTGTCCGTTGACGGGAGAACACGTTTGAGTTCTTCTTTGATGCGAATCAGACGTTTGTCATCGGAAGCTGTGGATTCGATGAGAGTGCAGATGAAGCGAAACGTCAGGGCTTTTGCTTCGTTGCTACCACAGCTATTGTCCTCATCGTAGATGCGAATGGCAGACAGGGGATTGGCTTTGACCAGGCGAATCTCGTCATAAATGCGATAGGCGTTATTGAACCAGTCGAGAATGGTCGCCTCATCGGTTATGCCGGCATCTGTAAGTTTCCGGTACTGGGCGAAGTTGATATCATCATCAAGGTATTCGGAAAGCGCAGACTTAGGGTAGTCGTCGCGTGATTGTTTCAGAGCCTCCAGGATTCCTTTCTCGTCGGGAACGCAGTCGATGGGATGAGTCGGGCGCTGGCTGTTGCGAAGGTTGCCCAAAAGGAAGAAGAGATAGCCGAACGTCTTGTCGTCTTTGATTACCTCAAAGAGTTCGTCTCTAACAGCAGCGGCATCCTCGACAGGGATCTCATCTGAACCCAGGAGGAATCCTTCCGGCTCGTCTGCCTGCATAGCATTGTTTTTCTCGTAGAGTTCTTTCGCGAGAAGGCATCCTTGAAGCCGGATGTCAGATATAAGTTTCTTATTGTAATACTCGACGGTTTTCTGCTTGCATGAGCGAAGAGGAAGCAGTTCATTGATGATCTGCTTCACTTTCTCGGGGTGCTTCAACGAGGCCTCGTTCGAAGCGATGAATTCTTTTGCCCTCATAGTACGGTGCTTATTTCTTCTTTAAAGTGATACTTTCAGCAGCCTCACGTTTCTTCTTGTCCATCACCTCGGTATAAATCTGCGTTGTGGCAACGTTCCGGTGCGTGAGCATCTTACTTACAGTATAAATGTCGGTGCCCTGGTCGAGCAGGAGGGTGGCGTTGGTATGACGGAAGCAGTGGAAGGTGATGTGCTTTGTTATGCCGGCCGCTGTAAGCCAGAGTTTGAGTTGGTACTGCGTCATCGAACGGTTCAATCCGCGGAATACCGTCCCGCTCCCGGGTTTACCACACAAAGATAATGCTTCTGCCGAAATTGGCAGTGTGGTTTCGGTCTCGGTCTTCTCAGTTTTAAGCCGGAGGCAGGCTCCGCCATCCGGATATTGCTCGATGTTTTCCCATTTCAGAGCCAATATATCGCTGATTCGCAAACCGGTAAGGCAACTGAACAAAGATGCTGCTTTAAGCACGGGAATCCGGCAGGGAGTCTCGGCAAGCTTCTGCAGTTCGTCAAGGGTCAAGTAATCTCGACGAGTCTCTGTATCTTCAATGGCCTCCAGGTAATCGTTGATGTTCTCCGGGATCAGGTGCTCCCGATACGCGATGCTCAGAAGCGCACGGAAGGTGGAATAGTAACCGGATGCGGAGTTCTGACTGAGCTTCTTTTTGGTGTGCTTCTGCTGCTTCGCATTCAACAGATACTCCCTGAAATTCTTGCACAGATCTATGGTGATTTCGCCCATCGTGCAATGTCCGCCAACGAAATCGTTGAAGTAGTTGTATGCAAACGCCCAGTTCTTATTGTTCTTCTCGACCTGGCTCCGGTACCACGCGAGGAAGTCCATCTTGGCAGTCGCTTTGTCCGCAAAGCCGAACTTGTCCTTGAGCAATGATATCTCGCGCTGAGAACGGATGCCCTCAGCGATTCTGATCTTCTCTGCGTTCTCTTTCCTGTCCTGCTGCGTCTTGGGGCTCTTTTTTAGGTAGATGCCAAGGTATTCGCGGCGGGTCTGGTGCTCGCTGTCTTTGTGTTTGATCGGAGGCCAGAAGTCCAGATACAAGGTTATCTTTCCACTGGGCAGAGTGCGTTTCCGGAGGCTGACTTTAGTTGCGGACATAGTTTACAGTTTCTTGAAAAGTTTATCGAGTTCGGTTTTCTTGTACCAGACGAAGTTGCCGGACGTCCTGATCTTTTCGACGTTATTGGCCTTGGTTTCGTCCAGGAAGCGCTGCAGGCCGATGTGATACTTCTTGAGTGCATCTTTGCAGCGAATGTAGTTCTTGGTGATTTCCTTGGGGATCTTCGGGGAGCGATCCCGCAGGAGCGGTTCCAGTTCGGCTTTCTTGTAGTACTTGAAGTGGCCGTTCTGAACACCCTGCAAGCCAGCTGCACCGATGATCTCACGGAATTTGACCGGACCTATGCGGTACTCTTTGCAGGCTTGCTCCGTTGTCATGTAGTAGCGCTCAAGTTTCGAGAGCAGTACACGAGCTTTCTTCCAGCCCTCTTTGGAGATGAGAAGCAACTGCCTCACACGGGATGTTTCTATGTTGTGCTCGCTGACAATCGTGAGGATTCGTTTGTCTGACATCCCTTGGGCCTGGACAAGATCATCGATGGTAAACCATTTGCTCCGGTTGTACGCCGAGCGGGGAGGGAACAACCGGTCCAAGGCATCCTTCTGGAAATAGGCCTTCCCTTTGACAACAACAGAGGGTATTCCGTGGGCCTTGGTCTTCCTGTACAGCCAGGTCTCAGAGATAGAGTAGCGCTTAAGTGCGTCTTCTTTCGAGATCGTGAGACCCAAGTCGGCTTTGTCCAGGACAGGGGAGTCATCCTGGAGCAGAACAAGCTGGCTCATCGGAATCCTGACAGATCTCTCAGAAAAGGGGACCGGGGAAAGAACACCAGATTCTATACATGAATATATGGTAGGGCGGCTGACATTTAGGAAGCGAGCAGCGGCGGCAATCGACAGAAGCTTTTCACCACTGGCTTTCTCTTTCTTGGCTTTGCGCTGGTCCAGTTCCTTACCAACGACGAGGCTGTTTCGCTCCATCGTGTGAGTAGCAGTTTTGCCACAAACCTTGCTGCAGAAGATTTGCCCCGTAGTGTACGGGACGAATTCTTTGCCGCATACAGGGCAGATTTTCTTATCAGTATCAGGTGTCGATTTCATTTTATCCTGAGATATAACGTGATATGTCGTGGATGGTTCTCGGAACCTTCCGGCTACTGCAAATATACACAAAAATTGTCAAAAAGTGTAAAATACTGCACAACTTTTTTACAAGAGAAAAAGTTTGTACCACGCACGGTACAAATGTGGTACATAATCTATACTAAAAACGGCCACCTTCGAGAATGAAGCGAAAGTGGCCTGTTAGTGTTATAGTGTTGATTACAAAGTTATTACGTTATGCTATCTAACGCTTCGTTACGCTTTGCAACATTATTCTACTTTCCAATGCAAAACTTACTGAAGATGTTTTCGAGTATGTCTTCGTTTGCTATAGTGCCTGTAATCTCACCAAGATAATACAGGGCTGATCGGATATCTACCGATAGAAGATCGGGGGAGAGATTTTGCTTAATGTCGGATTCT
>JAKQLB010000211.1 GCA_029567375.1 Bacteroidota bacterium
CCCGATCGATCTCGCTTCCGGCGTAGGCGATCGGCGCAAACCCTTCCATCTCTCCCCGGCATTCGATCCCGCCCTTTTGGGCGATCCCCCGGATCACGTCAAATTGAGGAAAATCGAACATCCACACTTCATGGCCTGCCCTCGACCATTCAAAGGCTGCCGCATGGGCGCCGTTTCCCGATCCCAGAATAGCAACTTTCATTTTACTCCTTGTATGATGTTTATAGAAACAAAACACCATAGCTTCCTTTCTTTTTAATATCGTGGTTCAATACAATACAGATACTGTGGACTTTTGATTTTGTCCTGTAGCTTGACTACTTTACTGGAGTGTATTGCCGCTACCTTTATCTGGATTGTTTATTAGCTGGATGTTGCCGGGAGCTTTTCTCCCGAGTACTTATTTCAATCAAGTCTACGATGATAATCGCTGGCGGACATCACGGTATCAGACTTTATGAAAGGAGGTACAACCTCATGATTTACGTAGGCATTGATATTGCCAAACTCAACCATTTTGCCTCAGCCATATCTTCTGATGGCGAAATACTCATGCAGCCGTTCAAATTTACAAATGACGGTGATGGCTTCCATCTGCTGGCCTCTAAGCTCGAGACTCTTTCTCTCGTAAGCGACAGCATCATCATCGGTCTTGAATCAACGGCACACTATGGCGACAACCTCGTACGATACCTTGTTGCCGGTAACTTCAAAGTGTGTGTGTTGAACCCCATCAAGACGTCTTCAATGCGTAAGAACAACATACGCAAGACTAAGACGGACAAGGTCGACACATATATTATTGCTAAAACACTTATGATGCAGGATTCCTACAGATTCGTCACCTTCTATGACTTGGATCTGATGGATCTGAAAACACTTGGACGCTTTCGACAAAAGACGGTCAAGCAGCGAACACGCTTAAAAATCCAGCTGACCTCTTATGTGGACCAAGTGTTTCCGGAATTGCAGTATTTCTTCAAATCCGGACTGCATCAAAAATCTGTCTATGCCCTCTTAAAAGAGGCTCCAGCGCCGGAGGCCATTGCTTCCATGCACATGACTCATCTTGCCCATTTACTTGAAGTCTCCTCCCACGGTCACTTCACCAAAGAAATGGCAAAAGAACTAAGAGTTCTTGCACAGAAGTCTGTCGGCGCATCCGACAGTGCTATATCTATTCAGATAACTCACTGTATTGCACAGATCGAGTTACTGGATAGCCAGTTAAAACAAGTTGAGGCTGAGATGACGGATATCATGAAATTCAATGATTCAGTCCTCATGACCATTCCTGGTATCGGATACATAAATGGTGGAATGATCCTTGGTGAAATCGGTGATATTCATCGTTTCGGAAGCCCCAGTAAGCTGCTGGCCTTTGCTGGCTTGGATCCGTCTGTTTATCAATCAGGCAACTTTCAAGCCAAATGCACACGCATGTCTAAACGCGGTTCAAGAGTGCTTAGATATGCGCTTATGAATGCAGCTCACAATGTTGTTAAAAACAATGCCACCTTCAAGGCTTATTATGATGCCAAGATGGCGGAAGGTCGGACTCACTATAATGCCCTTGGGCATTGTGCCGGCAAGCTTGTCAGAGTCATCTGGAAGATGCTCACTGATGAAGCTGAATTTAACCTCGCTTAAGAGGTCTGTATACCAATATCGATAGATTTTGAAAATGCACCCTTAGGGAGCTTTATTAAGGTTACCCTTTTTACCATCGATACGAAAAAAGAATTTCTTGCTATTTTATACTTGACTTTTCATAGCTGGTCTCCAGCTTTATACATGACACCCATCGGATTTACTCCCAGAATGTCATTGACGGCATTGGTGACCATATTGGTCTCCGATACCGTCTCAATCGTTCCTGTATTCTGGTCTTCCAGCTCAATAACCAGATTTCCTGTATATCTCTTCATCGCAACCTCCTTAAGCGTTACTGCCCGGCACATCTACAACCATCGCAAAGCCGCCAACGGCTGTTCTGCCATTCTTAACATCCGAATAGTACCGTCTCATGGTTTCCTTGACCTCCCATTCATCCGTATCCGTGAACGCCTTTACCTGCAGCCTGTCAGTCTG
>JAKQLB010000257.1 GCA_029567375.1 Bacteroidota bacterium
TTAACAATAACTTAAACTATGAAACGCTTAATCACATTTTTAGCTCTGGCTGCCCTTCTTACGACGGGGGTATTCAATCAGGCGTATGCTTATGGACAAAGTGACGATCAATCTGTACAGACAACCCAGGTGACAGAATCCCGGGGATTCCATCAGGCTGCAAAGGATTACTTCATTCAGGGGGGAGCCGGGTTTATGGCGTCCATCCTTATGTGTTTAATTTTTGGCCTCGCTATAGCAATTGAAAGGACACTTTATCTGAATCTTTCGGCAACCAACACCAAGAAACTGCTCAACCAGGTGGAATCGGCACTGGAATCCAAGGGGATCAACGAAGCAAAAGAAATTTGCGCCAATACACGCGGACCGGTGGCCAGCATCTTCTACCAGGGTCTTACCCGCTACAACGAAGGCCTCGATATGGTGGAGAAATCGATCGTATCTTACGGTGGAGTTCTCATGGGAAGGCTCGAGAACGGTCTGACCTGGATCTCCCTCTTCATTGCCACTGCGCCTATGCTCGGGTTCCTCGGAACGGTTATCGGGATGGTTCAGGCATTCGACGCGATCGAAGCAGCAGGCGATATCAGCCCGACCATCGTGGCCGGCGGTATCAAAGTTGCTCTTTTGACCACCGTGTTCGGTCTGATCACCGCCATCATTCTCCAGTTATTCTATAATTACCTGGTTAGTAAAATCGATGGTATTGTCAACGATATGGAAGACAGTTCGATTTCTTTTATAGATCTTCTTTCAAAATATAAAAAATAACCGGAGCCATGACTGATAAAATGTTCAAATATGTGCAATGGCTGCTGTATTTGCTAATGGGTCTGTCAGCATTATTCGTAATACTGTTTTACATCAACCCGGCAAATCCTGATATCATCCTTTACTGGATGTACGCTATGCTGATATTATCAGGTGTAATAATCATCGGCGTATCAGTATATGGTATGGCTAAAAATCCGAAAGGCTCTTACAAAGCATTGATCTATCTGGCTGGCTTGGTAGTAGTGGGAATCCTCTCCTATTTATTTGCCAAGAATAATTACAGCCCAGCGATGTTGGAAAAATACAACATTACGGCAAACGGTGTGAAAATGGTTGGTGCAGGCCTTACCATGGCATATATTATCCTGCTGATTTCAATAGGCGCCCTGGTCTTCTCCTCTATGTCCAAATTCATTAAAAAATAATACAGTCCATGGGAAAACAAAGAGAACTACCGGAGATTAATGCGAGCTCGATGGCTGATATCGCTTTCCTTCTCCTGATCTTCTTCCTGGTTACTGTTACAATGGATGTTGATACGGGAATCACCCGAAAATTACCCCCACCGGTAGAAGACGACACCAAAGTCGACTTCAACCAGCGGAATATTTTCGAAGTACTGGTCAACAGCGCCAATATGCTGCTCGTTGAAGGGAAAGAGGGCAACCTGGCCACTTTGAAAGATGAAACCAAGACCTTCTTCCTCAATCCAACCAACGATGCAAACCTGCCGGAGAAAAAACTGGAACAAATAGAACTGATTGGCGATGTATATGTTTCTAAGGGGGTTGTTTCTCTCAAAAATGACAGAGGCACCTCCTATGAAATGTATATCAAGGTACAGAACGAACTGACCAGGGCATTCCAGGAGATGCGCGACGAACTTGCCGTGGAGAAATTCGGGGTCAAGTATGACAATCTCACCGATCCGGCAAAACAGGAAGCAATCCAGGCCGTTATCCCGATCGCTATTTCAGAAGCCGAACCGGAAGATATCGGTAAAACCAAATAATTTTTGGCATTATGGGACGATTTAAAGAAAAACAATCATCAGGTATTCCAAAGATCAGCACAGCATCACTTCCCGATATCGTGTTCATCTTGCTCTGCTTTTTTATGGTATCCACCACAATGCGTGAAACCACACTCATTGTCAAAGTGAGACTCCCTGAAGCGACCGAAGTGCAGAAACTCGAAAAGAAAGCACTCGTCAGCTTTATTTATGTCGGTCAGCCGCTTAAAAATATGTACGGTACCGAAACCCGTATTCAGCTCAACGACCAGTTTGCCACTATCGCCGATATCCAGAACTTTGTTGCCGTTGAGCGCGATGCCCGTGATGAAGCCGATCGTAAATTCATTACCACTTCCATCAAAGCCGACCGCGACACACGCATGGGTATTGTTACCGATATTAAGCAGGAACTTAGAAAAGCC
>JAKQLB010000168.1 GCA_029567375.1 Bacteroidota bacterium
ACTTTGGTTTTATGAATGATAGGATCACAGGTAGCCTCGAAGGTTATTACCGTTACACTTACGACCTGCTCAACGAAATTTCGACTCCTCTGGGTTCAAACTTCGGCAACAGTATCATCTCCAACATTGGTAATATGGAGAATAAGGGCGTTGAGTTCTCTCTCAATGTGATTCCTATAGAGACAAGCGATATGTCGCTCTCGATTGGCGGAAACGTTACCCTTCAGAGCACCCAAATCACAAAGCTTACGAGTGTTGAGACAGAGGGCTATCTTGGAGTTACCACCGGTTCCGGTATGGGCGGTACGGGAGGATACACTTCACTTCACCGCACCGGATTTGCGCCCTTCACGTTCTACCTTTTCCAGCAGCTCTATGATTCGCAGGACAATCCGATCCAGAATGGATTGGTGGATCGTGACGGCGATGGCGTAATCACTGACGCTGATAGGTATGTGACCGGCTTCAAGCCCACTCCCGATGCGTTTTTCGGACTCAACCTCAAATTCAGGTACAAAAAATGGGACCTCGGCTTCAACGGCCATGGTTCGTTTGGTAACTACATTATCAACAGGGTTGCGATGTCCTACGCTAGTTCATACAGTGACAACTGGAATAAGGGCTACCTTGACAATTTGAGCAACATCTATCTGGTGAATGGCTGGACGGCAGCTATGGAAAACAACCAGAAATATAGCGATATGTTTATCGAGAATGGTTCATTCTTCAGGATGGACGATATCAACTTAGGCTACACATTCGACAAAGTAAAATGGGTAGAGAGCATCCGTCTCTCCGCTTCTGTGCAGAATGTATTTGTAATTACAAAGTATAGAGGTCTCGATCCCGAATTGCAGGCATCTGACGGTGTGGATTCCAATATCATTCCCCGTCCCCGTCTCTTTACTTTGCGTTTAAATATTAACTTCTAAAAATGACCCGACGTATGAAAAAGATATTAAATATTAGTTTCTTGGCGCTGTTGGTATCTCTGATCTTTGCTACTTCCTGCATAGGTGACCTGAATACACAGCCTCTCAATGAAACTGACGCAACCTCGGAGACCGCGTATAAGGACGAGGTGAGCTATCTCAAGTCTTTGGGATATATCTATGGATACTGGGCATTGGCAAGCCAGAATGATGCCGGATCGTCGGACATTAACGTGTCAGACGCCGGTCAGAGCGAGCTTTGTCGTATGTATATGATACTCAATGAGCTCAGTACAGACGCACTCAAGATCATCTGGGGCGACAACTATATCAATCCTATCCAGTATCATAAATGGACATCAGCCGATAACGAAGCCATTATCGCGGTTTACACACGCTGCATGAAAGGCATCACCCTGGCAAACGAGTTTCTCGTGAGAACAACTCCCGAGATGCTTGCAAGCCGCGGGCATGAGGCGTTCCAGAAAACTATTGACCAATATCGTGCAGAGGCAAGATTTAATCGTGCACTCTACTACTACCTTTTGATGGACTTCTTCGGCAATCCTCCCTTCGCAATGCCTGAAAATATAGGTGGCGACCTGCCTGAGCAGATCGGCAGAGTAGAACTTTTCAAGTGGATTGAGAGTGAGCTCAAAGAGCTCTCGGAACTCTCCGATATGCCTAACAAGGGTACGGTACCTTATCCCCGTGCTACCAAGGGTTCCGTATGGGCTCTTCTTGCAAGGATGTATCTCAATGCAGAGGTCTATACCGGTACGGCACGTTGGCAAGATGCAAAAGATGCGGCAGCTAAGGTTATCGGTATGGGCTACAAGCTCCATGACAACTACCACGAACTCTTTATGCAGGACAACACCACCAACGGTGCTGCGGAGGAGTTTATATTTGCCATTTCCTATGACAAAGACCAGACACAGAGCTGGGGTGGTACCACCCACCTTGTTTCGGCAACACTCAGCGATGCGGCAAATGCGGCTATCGGAGCAGCAGTTGTTGGAGAAGGTCAACTTATCAACCCTGAGAACTGGAACGGCTATCACGTAGCTGATGACTATGTTGCTCGTTTCCAACTTGTAAATGTTAAGTGGGGCGGAGAAGGTTTCGGTTATGACAGAGCAGCCAGCGATAAGAGGGCATTCTTCTACAACGGTGGTGCGACCAAGGAGTTTGACAACACTACAACTGATTCCGGCTGGAGATGTTGGAAGTTCTCCGGACTCTATTCAGACGGTCATGCCATATCAAGCTCCGAGACCAACTACAAATTCTCGTCAATCGATTTCCCCATCTTCCGTCTTCCGGAGATGTATCTCATTTATGCGGAAGCTGATGCCCGCCTGAACGGCGGAAATGTTTCCGACGAGACTGCAAAAGGCTATATTCGTCAGCTCCGTCAACGTGCGGGTGTTGATGCGACAACTCCTTCTATTATGGATCTCAACTGGCTCCTCGACGAGCGTGCCAGAGAGCTTATGTGGGAGGGTCACCGCCGTGTTGACCTCATACGCTATGGCCTCTTCACTTCAATGCAGTTCCCCTGGACATTGAAAGGTGGTGTACCTAACGGAAAGATTGCTCTTCCCGAATTCCGCACCATCTATCCTATCATTATCAGTGACCTCAACGCCAACCCCAAGCTGGTGCAGAATCCCGGTTACTAATGGCACGAAACATTGAAAAATCAATAAGATTATGAAACAGTTTAAATATATAGTAATGCTGATGATGACCATGTTTCTCTTTTCCGCCTGTGAAATGGAAATCGAACATGTCAAAGTCGATCCTGCGCAAAGCGTTGCTCCAACATTGCTTGGCCAAAAGGACATTATTGTCAACCAGGATAACAGCAAGGTTGAGGCAGTGGTTTTCAACTGGACATCAGCTTCGTTCGGAGTACCTACTCAGATTCAGTACGCTCTCTATCTGACACTTGGAGAAAACAGTGTTCTGGCGGGTACCTCCTTCTCAAACTCCTTTACCATCAGCAAGCAGGATTTGAACGGACTCGTTTGCAATGACCTGAAGGTCAAGCCCAATGAGACCGCTAATATCAGCGCCGGCCTAGTCGCTTCCATTTACGGCACTAATGTGGCGCCTGTCAAATCCAACAATATCAGCTTCAATATCACAACCTATGCTGCTGAGCTGAGGTTTCTCTTCCTTCCCGGTAATTATCAGTCATGGAACATTACCCAGGCACCCCAATTCTGGGAGACGGACGGTGGTACAAATCTCTACAAGATCCTTGTCGATCTTCAGGACGGCAGTGCCGATTATTCCTATTTCAAGGTGACTGTTGCACGCAACTGGTCCGATGAGAACTGGGGTTATAACTACCTCACTCCTTCTTGGACCTGTCCCGAACAGTCCGACTCCAACCTTTCTGTAGATCTGAGAGATGGTTCCATCTACGAACTCACAGTAAATCGCAGTGCAATGACTATAGACAAGGCAGTTGTTGACGGAGTTGGAATGTGCGGCGCATACAACGGATGGTCTTATGGCACTACCGGCGATGACCCTCTTACATATGACGCAACGGAGAATGTGTGGGTTTCACCTGCCGTGACATTCAAAGAGAGTGACGGACTTGCCTTCCTCATCCGCCTCAATACCGCCAATGACCCCAACAACTGGGCATTTAAGTTCGGCACAAATGGCGAAGCCAGTGCGGAAGTCCCCGGTGGCATCAAGCTCGTACAGGGTGGAGGCGACATTACGGTTCCTTCAGCCGGCACTTATATTATGAAGCTGCACGGCAACAGGACTCCTTATGTTTTGGTAATGGAAAAACAGTAACCTTTAAAACGATAATACAATGAAAAAGATATTAAGCTTTATTGCAGTTGCTGCTTTGATGTTGGGCACTACCTCCTGTGAGGTATTCCCGGAGGATGCCTTCTCCACAGCCCCTGTGGCTCCGGAGCTCTATTCCCATTCGGATATCCTTATGACATCCAACACAATGGATGAGGATATAAACTTCTCCTGGTCGGCATACAGATTCCTCCCTGAAGGATTGAACTATGACTTCTACGCGGAGTACGAGGGTACTGCAGCAAAACTTGCATCCACAAAAACTCTTTACTACATCGCTTCCAAAAGCGATTTTAAGACAATCCTTTATAATACTTTCTCTTCACTTCCCGAGAACAATACATTTACGATGTCGTTCTTTGTGCAGGTGACGGATGGCGCCAATACCTACAAGTCAGAAACCATCACCATTGACATCTATGCCTTTGGCGATGCTGTGGCTCCAGTATTCGGCGAAGTCATCAAATCGGTTACCCTCGATCCCGCCGACCCTACAGGTGAGATTATGCTCTTTACCTGGGAGCCGGCACGTCTCGGATACAATGAAGAGATTACCTACAGCGTATTTGCACAGTTTGAGGATGGAGATGCTGTTGAACTGGCTTCCGATCTTAAAAACACCTCATACACAGTAACAGTAGATGCTTTCAATGATGCGATTGTTTCGACAGGTGCACCTGAGGATGCAACTTCAGATGTAAAATTCTTCGTTAAGGCATTTTCCGAAACTTATGCTTCGGGTGTGCCTTCGGCTGTGATCACAATTCCTGTTAAAACCTACATAGCGTCATACCCTGACATCCTATATCTCCCCGGTAGCCACCAGGGCTGGAATCCTGCAACTGCTCCGACGATGTACGAGTCCACTGTAGCTAAGGGATTTTATGAGGGAGTCATTGACCTCAGAACTGAAGATGGCTCTGATGTTGAGTTCAAATTCTGTATCAAGCCTGAGTGGGGTGATGATTTCGGCGGCATTGTTGAGGTTTCTACCTTTGCCGGAGAATATGCCTCAGCAACAGGTGCCGTTGGTGCCCCTAATAATATTAAGGTACCTTCAGGTATCTATAATATTGCTCTCAACAAGAAGCTCAACACCATCTATATGGTAGAGCTTGGCACTCTCGGAGTAATTGGTACCGCAGTAGGCGGATGGAGTTCAGACATTGATCTTGCATATGATGCAGAAAAGCAGACTTTCAGTGCACCTGTTGACATTGTTCCCGGGGAATTTAAATTCCGTTTCAATGATGACTGGACCCATTCCATGGGTGGTCACAGTCTGAACAATGTATCGACAACTATTGGCAACAACCTCAATTATGATGGTCCCGAAGGTAACTTCAAGATTGTTCTCAATGTATCTAAGACTCCTTATACGGTTACATTCATCAATACTGCATATCCGGACAATCTCTATATCCCCGGTAATCACCAGGGTTGGAATCCCGGTACGGCTCCGATGCTTACAGGTGACGGCAACGGCCATTATGAGGGCTTCGTACACCTTGACGGTGACTTCAAGTTTACTCACGAGCGCAATTGGGACAACGACTTCGGCGGCACTTTCGACGCACTTGTGTTGAAGGGCAGCAATCTCACTCTTGAGAAGGGTTATTACTATCTCTCAGTGGATCTGACGGAGCTCAAGGCTACTGCTCTCCTTATTACAAGGGTTGCGGTTGTAGGCTCATTCTGCGGCTGGGGTAGTCCTGAGGATGCGGCGATGGCATATGATGCTGCTTCCAACAGCTGGAAGATTTCAGGCCTTGTATTCCCCGCCAATACGGAGTACAAATTTAGAATGAATGCAGGTTGGGATCTTCCCGATGCATATAACCTCGGCGGTGAGGCTTCCAATCTGGTGTATGGCGGATCCAATCTCAAGGACCCCGAAGGCGGAACATATGATATCGAGTTGATACTCTCTTCGAAGCCTTTCAAAGCCATTATCACCAGGACAGGCGATGCTCCGGCTCCCGCTTATGCTCCATTCATTACCGTACCCGGCAGTTATTCAGGCCACTCCTGGAACCCCACCGATGATGTGGCACTCTATCAGGGTGGTGCAGAGGGACTCTACAAGGGTGCAATAGCGATGTATGGCGGTTCCAACCAATTCAAGTTCCATGAAGCCGGCGCAGGCTGGATTTCCGGACAACTTGTGGCCGGTACCACATACGAGTTTAACCTCTGGAGCGGTGACAATATGGAAGTGGCTGACGGTACCTATTTCTGGACAGTGGACTTGCCCGGCAAAAAGGCTGTCGCTACTCCGATAACAAGGGTGGCCATCGTGGGCTCATTTGCCGCAGGCGATGATTGGGGTGATGGTGTCGAGATGGCATTTGATGCAGCAACCAGGACTTACAGTGCCACTGTGGAGTTTAAAGCCGGTTCTGAATTCAAGTTTAAATTCAACAATAACTGGGATTATAATCTGGGTAGCGGTGATAAAGGACTTGTTTTCAACGGTGATAATATCAAGGTGGCAGAGGCCGGCAAATACAAAGTCACTCTCGATATTGCCAACACTGCAAAATATGTTTTGACAAAATAACATATGATTTTATGATTAAAAAATGCGTCGCTTATCGCGGCGCATTTTTTTGATTGTTTGCGTAGAATTATTAACTTTAAAATTTATAGTGTTTGTAGTAAAATGTCATTCAATGCCGGCAGCTAAGAGTTGTCATAAAGCAAGTTAAGATGGGAAGAAAGATCATATTGTTTCTGGCACTGGTATTAAGCCTGTTTGCCTCCGGAGCCTCCTGCAATCCTTCCGTTAATCCCGATACGCAGGAATTCAAGGATGTAATGACATTCCCGCCCCAATGGGACGGGACAAAGAGGGGAGATATCACCTATCAATTGCTGGTTTACAGTTTTGCAGATTCCGACGGTGACGGATGGGGCGATTTCCGTGGAATAATTGACAAACTGGACTATATTCAGTCACTTGGGGCCTCTGCAATCTGGCTTTCGCCCATACATCCGAGTGCTTCTTATCATGGATATGATGTGGAAGATTATGGTATTATAAATCCGCGTTTCGGTACGATGGCCGACTTCAAACAATTGGTCAGCGAGGCCCACAAACGCAATATCCGCATTTATCTTGACTATGTGATCAACCATTCCGGAGTTAACCACCCCTGGTTCAAAACCGCCACATCATCGATGGAGAATCCATATAGGGAGTACTATATTTTCTCAGATGATCCGCAAAAGGATATAGCTGCCGGTAAAATACCGATGATTGGCACAGAAGGTGCCGGCGGATATGACGGTGGACAGTGGTTTCCTACGGGGACGATACCTTCCGGCATTTATAAATTCACTCTTGACTGGAGCAACAGCAATGCTCCGACAGTGACGATATCCATTGGTGGCACCCCGGATCCCGACAACCCCGACCAATCTACCGAAGGGGCGAAATATCTCTATTATGGTGATGGTATTTGTAAGAAATTTTATTCTAAAGGCAACGGTGTTTACGAGTTAACGGTGGATTTCAACTCCGGTTGGGGTTTCCTTGTGAGGACATCAAACTCCTCATCCTGGCCACTCGGCACCAAATATGGTGCAAAGAAGGACGCATCTGCCCAGCTTGCGTTTGATGTGCCATTTACTCTTTATACAGATAAGTCTAGCAACGACAATATACAGAATTTGACTCCTCCCGGAGCCAAGATGTATTACTATCACTCTCATTTTTGGACAGACTGGTTTGCGGATCTCAATTTTGGCCCGGTTGCAACAGCAGAACACTCCCCAGCATTCAAGGCCATCGTAGAGGATGCGCAGGTGTGGATAGATGCCGGCATCGACGGTTTGCGTCTCGATGCAGTGAAGCATATCTACCACAATGAAAATTCAGACGAGAATCCTCAATTCCTCAAAAAATTCTACGATGCTGTCAATGCCCGTTTCAAGGCGAAAAACGGCAGGGATATTTATATGGTGGGAGAGGTCTTCTCCGATTGGGATAGGGTCGCACCCTATTACAAGGGGCTTCCGGCCCTCTTTGACTTTTCATTTTGGTGGCGCATGAGCGCTGCCATAAATCAAGGCCAAGGACTTGAATTTGCCGAAGGCACAATCAGCATCCACGAAGCTTACCGTAGCCATCACAATAACTTCATTGCAGCCACAAAACTCTCCAATCATGACGAAAATAGAGCTCGTAGCGAGCTGGGAGGCTCACTTACCAAAGCCAAATTGGCCGGAGCGATGTTGCTCTCTTCGCAGGGCTCACCTTACATCTATTATGGCGAGGAACTCGGTTATACCGGAACGAAAAGCGGTGGTGATGAATATATCCGCACTCCGATGTACTGGGGCGACCGCTATGTCACCTCCTATACCGACAAGATAGATCCTGCAGTACAGACAACTGTAGGCAGTGTTGTGTCACAGGAGGCAGATGCTTCTTCAATCCTGACGATGTATCGTCAATTGGGCAGACTCCGCAATTCCTGTCCGGCACTGGCTGCCGGGAAAATAGAGCTTCATCCTGTAATCAATCCTCAGACCGGTGGTATTTACTCTCAAGTGGCCGCATGGTATATGATCGAAGGGAAACAAAAACTTCTCGTACTTCACAACCTCGGCCAGAGCGAGATGACAATCTCCCTCAGTGACTCGCTCGAAAAACCTCTCTTTGTAAACGGACGGGTGCAGAGCAAAAAGGGAAAAGATCATTACCAGTTGAAGATGGAAGGATATTCATCAGCAATTTTTAACTTTAAATAATATTATATGAAACCTAAATCTCACACTCTCCGCAAGTTGGCGCTGGCTATCGTACCGGCCATCTGCCTGTTAAGCGGTTGTTCGCAAAAAGAGTTTTCGTTTGACTATGCCGAGCATCTGGGTAATCTGACCCCTTGCATAGTGGAACAGGATACAACCGTCGTTATTCTCAGGGATTATTTCCCGAAAATGAACGATATGGATACTCTCACCATCATCACTTCTGCAGAAGCTCCTTTTCTGGTGATGTATGAGTGTTATGACACGGTGGATGGAGTGGAAAAATTTTGTCCTTTGCTCGTCAAAAATGCCATTCCGGCGAAGCTCGAAGGAGTGGATAAGAGCCAGGCTCCGAAGATGTCCACCCTGCCTGCAGGCAGCTCCGGCAAAGATTTCTTCATCAAAATAGATGGGGGAATGGAACAGCTGGTAATCCTATGGGAGGGTCGAATTCTCGAACGTGGTCGCCACTTTGATCTACTCAGCGACTCGCTGGTGAGAGTAAGGGCACCCAGAGCAGCACGCAAAGTGGAGCGCTCACACATTCAAGCTTTTGCGGCCAACGTTTCCGGAGTCGGTAACGATATACTCATACCCCTCGAATTTGGAAAGGTAATCAGAGATCCGGCGCAACTCAAGCGCACCGATAAACATTCACAAATACTCTATTCGCTACTCATAGACCGTTTTGTAAATGGAAACATTGATAACGATTGGAGCATTGGAGATCCTTCGCTGGTGCATCCCAAGGTGGATTATTGGGGCGGAGATTTGGCAGGAGTAACTGCCAAAATAAAGGATGGTTACTTCCGCGATCTGGGCATCAATACCATCTGGCTCTCGCCAATTACCCAGAATCCCTATGACGCTTGGGGATACGCACCTGATCCCGGCACGAAGTTCAGCGGATATCACGGCTACTGGCCAATCTTCGCCACCCGTATCGACGACCGTTTCGGCACTGATGAGGAGCTCAACGAACTGTTGTCAGAGGCTCACGCGGCAGATATGAACGTGATACTCGATTATGTTTCCAATCATATGCATATCGAGAGTCCCACTCTCAAGGCACATCCGGATTGGACTACCCCTTCATACACCCCTGACGGCCGCAAAAACCGCGAATTGTGGGATGAATTCCGTCTCACCACTTGGTTTGACGACCACATTCCCTCTTTTGACCTTGAGAGGGAGGAGATCTGCCGCCAGCTTTCGGATACCGCACTGTTCTGGATGCAAAATTATGATTTTGACGGCTACAGGCACGATGCCACCAAACATATTCCGGAGGGCTACTGGCGTCTCCTGACCAGAAAACTCCTCGATTCGCTGCCCGAAAAGAGTCTCTACCAGATAGGAGAGACCTATGGCTCGCTATCGCTGATTTCATTATATGTCAAGCCGGGTATGCTCGATGGTCAGTTTGATTTCAATGTGTATGATACCTATATCTGGGCTACGACGCGTCCGGATGGCTCTTTTGAGGGTCTTGCGGGTTGTATTGATGCCAACCTTGGGGTCTACGGCTACCATAATCTTATGGGATATATCTCCGGCAACCACGATCGTCCTCGATATGTCTGTCTGGCATCGGGTGATGTGAAGCACGATGAGGACCAGAAGCTCGCAGGGTGGAAACGAGATATTGTCGTAAGCGATACTATGGCTTACCGTAAGTTGGCTATGCTTCACGCGTTAAACCTTACGCTCCCCGGAGTACCCTGCATTTATTACGGAGATGAGTATGGTCAGCCGGGTGCAAACGATCCCGACAATCGCCGTTGGATGGAGTTTGAAGGCTACAGCAGCCATGAGCAGCAAGTGGCCGATGCTGTCAAGGAGCTGACGCACCTGCGCCGTTATTCGATGCCTCTGATGTATGGGGATTATTTCCGGCTTGCAGCTGAAAATGATATTTTCGCATATATGCGTTCATATATGGGCGAGGCCTTCATTACATTCCTCAACAAATCTGCAGACTCTCGTGAAATCTCCGTTTCTTTGCCCTTCGGGCTTGAATATAACGGCTCATCGACTGTTAGCGTGACTCTTGAACCCTATTCTTATCTGATTATTGAAACAAATAAATAAAATATACTATCTATGAAACGTTATCTCTTATTTTTGATCATTGCAACCTTTGCGCTGTTTGGTTGCAAGCCTGGCCAACCGGAAGGCAATTTTTCCAATATTGAGCACCCCGAATGGGTAAAGGATGCTGTTATATACGAAGTTAACATCCGCCAGTACACTCCTGAAGGCACATTCGCTGCATTTGAACAACATCTTGACCGTCTGCAGCAGATCGGAGTCGATGTGCTCTGGCTTATGCCGATCCATCCTATAGGAGAAGAGGGTCGTAAAGGCACTCTCGGCAGTTATTATTCAATAAAGGATTATTGCGAGATCAATCCCGAATTTGGAACGATAGAAGACTTCAAACAACTCCTTGAGGCTGCCCATCAGAGGGGCTTCAAAGTAATTCTCGACTGGGTTGCAAACCATACTGCGAGAGATGCAAAATGGACGGTGGAGCATACCGAATGGTATTACAAGGACTCTCTGGGCAACCTCGCCATCCAGTATGACTGGACGGACATTGCCCGTCTCAATTATGAAAATCAGGATTTGAGGGAAGAGATGTTTGCCGCAATGAAATATTGGATTGAGCTCGGGGTTGACGGTTTCCGCTGTGATGTAGCAGCTGAACTTCCTACAGATTTCTGGAATGACGCGGTAGCACGCCTCAAAGAGATCAAGCCCGACATCTTTATGCTCGCCGAGGCGGAGAAAGCAGAACTGCAATACGATGCATTTAACGCCTATTACACCTGGGATCAGATGCACAATTGGTATGCTCTTGCAGCAGGAAAGATTGATGCCGACTCCATTGCCAACTTCTATGTAAATTATCAGGATAGGAGCGGAATGCCTTCCAATACCATTCCGATGAACTTTACCACTAACCACGACCAGAATTCCTGGTACGGTACCTGTACGGAAATGTATGGCCCCGCCGTCAGACAGTTTGCAGTTCTATCGTTTGTGGTTCCCGGAATGCCGTTGATTTACAGCGGCCAGGAGGCAGGTCTGGATAAGCGTCTTGAGTTTTTTGAGAAAGATCTTATAGACTGGGAGGCCGACCAAGACAATATGGCCGATTTTTACAGGGAACTGATAGCTATGCGTGACAAACATGCCTGCCTCTGGGCCCAGCCCTGGGGTGGTGTAATGGTCATTCTCCCCTCTGACAGACCTGAGGAGATCTTTGTTTTCGAGAGAGAAGCCGAAGGCGACCTTTGTCTGGCCATGTTCAATTTTTCCGATCAGACAGTTACATTCAATGTTGACAACCATGTTGTTACGAGGGACTCAGAGTTTACATTGCCTCCTCATGGGTATCATATTATTTTCAGCATAGGCGAATGTTTTGGCGACTGTGATGAGCCCGGTGAAACAGAAACAGACGCAGAGGTAGAAACCGAAACCACAAAGAAGTAGTTCATGCGCAGGATAACTGCACTTGTGCTTCTACTGCTGGTCAGTGCGGTGGGATTTGCACAGGTAATAGAGCGTGTTGAGCCGCCTTGCTGGTGGGTGGGAATGAAAACTGACCTTCAGTTGCTCATCAAGGGTGACAACATCCGCGGTTCCACTCTGATTCTTGCTCCCGAAGATGCCAAACGGGGAGTCTCCGTAGGGAAAATCCATAACGGCGACAGCCCTAACTATATCTTTGCAGATATCAAGATAGGGGCAAGGACTCCCGCTGCCGGATATCATTTTATCCTTGTCACTCCCGATCAAGACTCCATAAGATTTGAGTATAATATTCACAATCGTGAAAAAGGTTCCGCGCAACGCGCCTCCTTCGGCCCTCAGGATGTGGTTTATCTGCTGATGCCGGATCGTTTCGCCAATGGCGACTATTCAAATGATTCAGTAGAAGGGGCGATTGAGAAATGCGACCGTTCACTGCCTGAAGGACGTCATGGAGGCGATATTCAGGGCATCATCGACCATCTGGACTACATTGCCGAGCTTGGAGTTACGGCCATCTGGTCTACACCTATGCTCTTTGACAACGAAGAAGAGTACTCCTATCACGGTTATGCCTGTGCTGATTATTATCGCATCGATCCTAGATATGGCACGAATGCTCTTTACAGGGAGTTTGTAGAGAAAGCGGCGGGAAAAGGGATAAAGGTAATAATGGATATGGTGCCTAACCATTGTGGAGTTGCACACTGGTGGATGGAGGACCTCCCTCTTGACAACTGGGTGCATATGTACGATTCTTTCACGCGCTCATCTTTTGCCCTTTCGACACACTATGATCCATATGCTTCAAAGTATGACAAGGATGCCTGTATCAAGGGCTGGTTTGATACTTCCATGCCCGATATGAATCTGGCGCACCCTTTCGTGCTCAGGTATTTTACTCAGATGGCAGTATGGTGGGTGGAATATGCCGGTCTGGGAGGTATCCGCGTAGATACTTTTCCCTACTCTGATAAAGCAGCAATGTCCAAATGGGTGAAGAACATCCTCAGGGAATATCCTAAAATGAACATAATGGGCGAATGTTGGTATGGTGATCCTCTCTCATGTTCCTACTGGGAGGGAGTAAAGCAGCACGACGGTTATAATTCAAACCTCCCCTCAATAATGGACTTCCCCTTGAGGGATGCCATCATTGCAGGCTTTGCCGACGATTCCGACACTCCCTTCTGGGGTGAAGGCCTAGTCAGAGTGTACAACTCCCTTTCACTTGATTTTGTTTATAATAATCCTTCGAATATTCTGATATTTGCCAATAATCACGATACAAATCGTCTGGCTCACGATCTGAAGGGGGATTTTGCCAAGCAGAAGATGGTTATGGCCCTTTTGGCTACAATGCGTGGAGTACCACAGCTCTATTATGGAGATGAACTCGGATTTGTGAGCAAGGATGGGACTACCGGCCACTCGCAGGAGAGAATAGATTTTCCGGGCGGTTGGCAGAGCGACCGAGTCAATCTTTTTAACAGGAACGGACGGAGTGCTGCTCAGAATGATCTGTTTGATTATACGTCGCGCCTCATGAATTGGAGAAAGGGATCAAAAGCCGTTACACAGGGCTCTATGCTTCATTATCGTCCGGAAAATGATAATGTATATGTCTATTTCAGATATGTGAGAAAAGAGGTTGTCATGGTTGTGATCAACAACGGACAGAGTGATTTTAAGATCGATTGGAGCAAATATCAGGAAATATCTTCTAAATTTGCGGCTTCTGTGCGAAATGTTATCACCGGAGAGACTTTCCTTGCGAATAGTTACGTGACGGTGCCCGGACAGAGCGCGGTGATTTTTGAGTTTAAATAAATAGAGATAGCCAATATGAAACCGACACTTTTGATACTTGCAGCCGGTATGGGCTCGCGCTATGGTTCTCTCAAACAGATGGATGGACTTGGTCCCTCCGGTGAGACTATCATAGATTATTCGATTTATGATGCGATCAGAGCCGGTTTCGGCAAGGTCGTGTTTGTGATAAGACACTCATTTGCCGAGGAATTCAAAGAGATCTTTGCCCCGGAAAGATTTGGCGGAAAGATTGAGGTGGAGTTTGTTTTTCAGGAGCTGGAATCTCTGCCGGAAGGCTATTCGGTTCCCGAAGGCAGGGTAAAACCGTGGGGTACAAACCATGCGGTAATGATGGCTAAAGGGGTTATAAAAGAGCCCTTTGCAGTGATTAATGCCGATGATTTCTATGGCAAGGAGAGTTTTCAGATAATGGCGAACCACCTCCGTAAGATAGCAGGCACCAGGGGCAAATACGCTATGGTAGGTTATCACCTGGAAAATACCCTTTCCGAGTTCGGGACGGTATCACGTGGAATTTGTGTGACAGATGTTGACTACAATCTGATAAGCGTCGTAGAGCGCACCTCCATCCAACGCAAGGAGTTTGAGATATGTTATAGTGAAGGTGGAAAGGATTATCCTCTGGCAGCCGATACTTTTGTTTCGATGAATTTTTGGGGTTTTACCCCCGAATATTTCGACTACTCGGAAGAGATGTTCAAGCAATTCCTCGATGCCGAGAGCACCAAAAACAATCTCAAGGCGGAGTATTTCATTCCTTACGTAGTAGATCTTCTTATACAGAGGGGTGATGCCTCGCTCAAGGTGCTTGAATGCGATGCCAAATGGTTTGGCGTCACCTACAAGGAGGACAGACCCTTTGTGGTGGAAAAACTCAACCAACTCATTGAGAAGGGAGTATATCCGAGAGATCTTTGGGTGAGGGGAGAATAGCTCACTTTATTGGCAGAATAAATTAAATATTTTCAAATCACCGGAAAATATATATTTTTGTGAAAGATTCAACTACGGTTGAAACCATTAAATAATTAATAAAATCAGATAGATATGACAAAGTACGAATGTGACGTTTGCGGATATATTTATGATCCGGCAAAAGGAGATCCAGATAACGGAATTGATCCCGGAACACCGTTTAGTGAACTTCCTGACGAGTGGGTTTGCCCTCTCTGTTTTGTAGGGAAAGAAGATTTTTCACCTATAAGCTAAAATAAGAAGGTGAAATAATAAAAGATAGCCGTCGGTATTTTGCCGACGGCTATTTTTTTGTTACGAGGTATGGGTTGCGGGTTACGAGTTACGCGATGCAAGGTGAGTCCAACTCCGTAACACTTAATATACGTGAATGCTTCCCTGTGCGGAGGGGAGGTAATTTACGCCGATCCATGTAATCAACAGGAGGATTAAGGCGACGGGAAGGAGCCACAGGGCAACCTTTTCTCGTTTTTCTCCTTGCAATCTAAGATGAATATAAGCCAGATACCCCATTGATGTAACGAAAGCCCATGTCTCTTTTGGATCCCATGTCCAATAGTGTCCCCAGGCCTCTTTTGCCCATACACACCCCATCAGCATACCCAGTACAAGAAATCCAAACCCGACGTAAACCAAATTGTCAAGGAGGTCAAATATCTTTTTATCGGAAAGGCCTTTTCGATTAATTTTCCTTAGTTGCACAAATGCTCCTACTGTTGCAGCGCCAAACATGGCATAAGAGAGGATATAGGAGGTAACGTGGGGTATAAACCATATGCTTTGCAAAGCAGGCATAAGGTTTTTGGAGTGGATTTCCGGCTTAAACAGGTTGATGCAGATAAATACGGAGGCCACTAATGCGGAAAAGGATAATAACCACGGATATTTCCATCTGCGATATGTTACATAGCCCACAACCGATAGAAAAAAGGAGTACCAAAGACGTGTTTCTCCCATTGTTCGCAATGGAGGTCGTTCAATATTTATCCAAAAGCCTATTATAAAGAGGGTATAAATCGATATTCCCGCAATCATTAAAATATCAGCCAGAACTTTGCTTTTTTTGCGATATACCACAATTCCGGCACTTGCCCACAATATCATGGCAGGTAACGCAAACCATATAAAGGTATCCCAATTCATTCTTTTTACTTCTCCTGTTTAGTCGGTTAACAAAGTTTTGCGATTTGGCGAATGCCCTCTCACTATCATTACGACAGCGCCAAGGGCAATCATAATAAATCCGATATATACCGGAACTATCCAAGGGTCGTAGACCAACTCCATACTGCTGTAGGAAGAGAGTCGTCCTGCCGCATTGTCGTAACCATACTGATATATGGTCCAGCCACCGATACGCAAAGGGTGGTTTACCTCCAGTATGGCACTTTTAGTTGTCCCGTCCGGGGTGTATACTTCTATATCTGACATAAAACGCTTGGGCTCAGTAATGGTCATTACAACAGTGTGTTGCTCACTAAGTTCGAGCGTCTTGTAGAGTTGTGCCTGATTACCTCCACATACCCATCCTTTACGGACTTCCCCGGTTGAGGGATTGGTCATGGTAATGTGTGCAGCAGGGGTGGCTCCGGGCATTGGAGCTTCGCGGTAGGTACTGTCGCTGTTGCGTACTGCCTGATGGATATATTCATTCATTTTCAACACCCATCCGTCAAGTTTTCCTGTAGGAGCTTTTGTGTCGATCTGATAGTAGTCAGGAGCCGACAATGGTTGAGGCTCTCCCGTTGTCCTGTCTATAATAGTTAGTTTTGGCGGATACTCCTCCATGTCAAAGTCATTGAGTTGAATGGCTATGGGCAACTCTTTTACTGTCCCTTCAGCATCGTAAACCCGCCATTCCACCTCACCTTCTCTGACATGCATAATATATCGCTCCATATCTGCATGACCCAGGCCACCGGCAAATAAGACTAACCACAATCCAATATGGTTGAGATAAAAGCCCCAATCTTTAATCTTAAATTTGGCCAGTCGGCGAACGATCAATGAACCTAGCGAAAGAAGGGTAGTAAAATAGATAAGAATAAATGGCCAGGAGCCTGTCATATTGTTGAATCCCAGCAAAGCAAAGAAGTTGTCGTTGGCATTCGCTGCCCCTGAGGCGGTTTGAGGAGTAAGTCCCATGATTAATGTAAGGACGAGCAAAGCCGAGATAATGCAAACGGAGAAGGGTACGCCCGTAAACCAACTGAGGAATTTTGATTTTTTCAGAGCAAGAGTCAATAGGCACAAGCCTATGATCAAAGCTCCAACAACAAGATTGACAGGTGAAGTAAGCAGATAAAAATTAAACCCTTTAATAGTTATTTGTAGCATAAATCCTACAAAAACAATCCCTGCCGTTATAGCGATGCTCTCAGGATAGCCCCAAGGCATTTGCCACATCTTACGCTTATTTTCTTGCTTCATAATTATCATAAAAAACGCCTACATACGCGGTGTTATTCCTTATGTAGGCGTTATAATTTATAGGTGTCTGTTTTAGTTGGCTGCTAACCTGCCGTTGGCACGTGCCGTCTCTATCCAAGCGGGCGGTGTGGTCTTAAGCCAGGTCTCTTTATCTTTTTCCAGTTTTTCCATATCCAGACCGATAAACTTCTGAGCTTTTGCTTTGGTGGAAATATCGGGCATCTCAAACTTGGTTACACCAAGTTCAAATAAAACCTTCTGAAGCTCAATCTGCGCCTGCATGGAGCGGTCAAGGCCGTGGGCAAGGATACGCTGTGTCTCAACAGGTGCGTGGAATGATCCTCCATGTGATGCAACTCCAAAGTCCCAGCGCCATTGAGCCTGACGGATCAATTGGAGAGCAGGTTTCATCCTTGCTTCCTTTGCTCCTTTATCCCAGGCTACCTTTGCCATAATATGGGCTTTTGCCAACTCAACTTCAACTCTGTCACGGATCTCGAGGGCTTTATCCTGATATTCATACACATAATTTCTTAACTCTTCCTCGCTATCTCTGTGGCAAGTCTGGCAGGTGGAAGAGATGTTTTTCAGAGGGCTCATAACTTGGTGGTCAGAATACTTGATTCCACCCTCAGCTATGTAAGGCATATGGCAATCTGCACAAGAGAGGCCACGCTTAGCATGAGGACCAAGTATGAACAACTCGTAATCGGGGTGCTGAGCTTTCAGCATCGGAGCCTTGCTCACACTGTGAGTCCAGTCTGCATATTGTGCATTATCAAAATATGCCTCCATGTCTTCCATGGTAAAGCCACCATCCCAAGGGAATGTGAGATATTTTTCATCACCCTTGAAATAATACTCCACGTGGCATTGAGCACACACTAATGATCTCATTTCCTGAGGTGTTGCGTTGGCAATATCGTCTCCCCGACGTTCATATGCTTCGATCAGAGCAGGACGGGTAATTGTGAGGTTCATCGTTGCAGGATCATGACAATCTGCGCATCCTATCGGGTTTACAACCTCGTGCCCATATTGACTCCATGGTGCTTTGTAGAAGTTCTCAACCCCCACTTCTTGCATCATACGAGGCACATCAGGGCTTTTACATGCCCAGCAGGTCGAAGGCTGCATGTCTTTGACCTCCGGACCGGGTGTGCCGGTACGCAAAGTTTGTGTAACATCTTCTATGGTATACATATGTCCCCTGGGAGCTGTATAGTCGCGAGAAAAGGCATATCCTGCCCAAAGAATTACCATTTCAGGACGAGTTTCAAGAACATCATAGGTATTACTGCCAAGGTGTTTACTTGTAAAGTCCATCTCTTTGGTCTTTTTCCACGTGTTATACTCACGAGGATAGTTTAGACCCCACTCTTCACTCTTGGGATTTATACCTGTAATCTCGACTTTCTTGTTGTTGTAAAGCGTTGCTATCTCGGCTCTGCGCTCGGTGATAGAGGCTGCCAGTAACCCCAGCAAGAATACCAAAACCATAACTACGACAAACAATACCCATCCTATAGAGGGTTTACGTCTGATTGATTCTGCTAATTTCTTACACATAGTCTGTATTGTTTTTTATTTTTTTATCATTTCTTTCAGCCACGTGGGAACAGGAGATTCCGGCAGCGGTGCAATCGCATTAGGAGAGGATGCGAGGTTACTCACCACTGTATGCGGTATATCTCTGTGACAATCCCAACATGCTTTACCTTCTCCTTGGGAAGCTTGCGAGTAGCTTATTTGTCCTGCTTTTACAAATTCGGTGGTAAGTTGTGTATGGCAACGGATACAGTTCTCCATAATAACTCCATTGCTGGCATTGCGAGGACGAATAGCCATAGGTTCGTTCTTTAAAGTGAAGACCGCCGAATGGTACAATCCGTCAGCTGCTTTGAAGGCATATTTGTTGACGAAGTTGTCTTGTGGAACATGGCAATCATTACAGTGGGCCCATTCACGATGGGAACTTTTTTCCCATGATTGATAATAGGGGACCATAATGTGGCAATTGATGCAAGCCGAAGGCTCATCTGTTGCGTAAGTATGAAGCCGTGCGATATAGGCCGTATATGCACCTAGCCCCACAATTATACCGGTAACAACAAATAGCGGTACAACAAAAACACGCGGTATTATGTTCAAAAACTTCTTCATAACTGAAAACTTGCCCAAAGATATAAAAAAAAGGTTTAATTGTTCAATTATTTTTATAAATTTTAATAATTTTAAATAGGTTCCCTTATTTTATAAGTTTACGCCTGTTTCTTATAGGTGACGGCGGCGAGAATATTGAAGAGGACTGAGAAGCTTCCGAGGGCAACGAAGTCCTGCCATAGTTCGGAGAGGGTTGTTCCTTTCAAATAGACCGAACGCAAAATGTCAACAAAATATCGCGGCGGCAGAAGAAGTGTAAATGTTTGCGCCCAATCGGGCATAGAATCGATAGGAGTAAGCAGCCCACTCATCAGAATGAAAATCATAATGAAGAAGAATAATATAAACATTATTTGTTGCATCGTATCTGAAAAGTTTGCAGCTGTAAGACTAAATCCGGAAATGGTCAGAATAAATAATACCGTACCCAATAATATAACCCAAAAGGAGCCGGCAGGTAAAAGTCCATAGACAAGGTGAGCAATCATCATCGCCGCTATAAGAACGAAAATACCTATAGCCCAATAGGGTATCAGTTTTGACAGGGTAAAAGTAAAACGACTCACGGGTGAGACATTCATCTGTTCAATCGTGCCGACTTCCTTCTCTTCCACTATACTCAATGCCGGCAGAAACCCGCACACCAGAATAAATATGATAATCATCAGAGCGGGAATCATATAATGGCGATAATTAAGTGTTGGATTAAAGCGATTTTGAACCGTTACCAACTCGGACATTTGATTTGGATTTTTTTCGTTGCGAACTTCCACAAGCGCGTGTGCAATGGTTTGTATGACATATTGAGTGCCCATTGTACCTTTGGTGGCGTTCACGGCATTTGCTATTATGCTTATTTTTTCTGGAGTTGAAACCCCCATATCACGCTCAAAATGGTCGGGAATCTGAACTATAACATCAACCCTGCCTTCCTCCAGCCTTTCCATGGCAAGATCAAATTCGGAAGTTGCCCCTACCAATGAAAGATATTCGGAAGCCTTGATATGTGATATAATGCGGTGAGAAGTGGTTGAGTGGTCAAGATCGACAACCGCAACATTGACATTTCGCACATCCATTGTAGCAAGCATTGGCGAGATGAGCATTATCAGTATTGGGAAGGATAATATCAGCTTGGGCAGAAACGAATCGCGACGAATCTTTATAAGTTCCTTTTGCAATAATACGATAAATTGTCTCATGGCACTACTCTAATTTATCATTGAACTTTATTAGCGATACGCCCAAAAATGCGACAGTCATACCAAGCAGTATTGTAAATTCTTTCCACACGGCCAGAAACGGTGAACCCTGAATCATCATTTTACGGATGGCCTCTACATACCAACGAGCAGGAACAATATTTGAGAAATATTGAAAAAATATGGGGGAATTCTCAATGGGAAAGAGCATGCCTGAAAGCAACAACATGGGTACCATCATTACCATAGCCGAAATAAGCAGTGCCATGACCTGCGTTTTGGCGACTATCGAGACCATAAGTCCCAGAGAGAGCGATAATAACACATAGAGCAGCGATAACGAGAAGATTCCCCAAACGCCACCTGACATCGGTACATGAAGCAGATAATAGGAAAGGAGCAGTATTATTATCAGTACCAAACAAGAGATGACAAAATAGGGGATCATTTTGGAAAAGATAATCTTCGACGGACGTATAGGAGAAACGAGAAGTACTTCCATTGTTCCAACTTCTTTTTCGCGTACGATAGATACCGAAGTCATCATTGCACAAACCAGAATAACGATCAGGCCCATAATACCCGGCACGAAGTTGTAAGCGCTCTTCATTTGAGGATTGAAAAGCATTCTGGTTTCAAACATCGCCTGCTGTGATGCTGTGCCAAGCAGAATCTCTTGCAGATAGGCAGTTGACGCGCCGGCTGTATTGACATTCGAAGCATCAACAACTAACTGTATAATCGGCGTTGAAGGCAACCCTGTAGAAATCTGCGCCATACGACGGTCAAAATCTGAAGCAAAAACTATTACGGCGCTCACTTTTCCTGAACGTAATTCCTGATCTATCTGGTCGGGGTCGATATAACCGCAGAAGGTAAAGTAGTCGTTGTGTGCAATACGATTGACAGCATCTACCACGCCGTCTGTGCGCTCAGGAGCGACTACTGCCACATCTACATTATTTACCTCGGTAGATATGGCAAAACCAAACAACACTATCAATACCACAGGTATAAGCATTACAATAAGCATTGTAACCTTATCGCGCAAAATATGTAGTGACTCTTTTTTTATAAATGATAGAAAGCTGTTTTTCATGTTTCCAATTCTCCTCTTTCTGCATCGCGAGCCAGCGTACGAAAGACTTCATGCATCGACTCAGCATTAAACTGTTCTTTTAAACGGGTGGAAGTGTCAAGGGCCCGTACCTCACCATCAACCATAATGGAGACTCGCGAGCAATACTCTGCCTCATCCATATAGTGAGTAGTAACAAATATCGTTGTCCCTCCCTCCGCCGCCTTGTAAATCATTTCCCAAAATTGACGTCTGGTAACCGGGTCAACGCCACTCGTAGGTTCATCTAAAAAAACAACGTCAGGCTTGTGAACCGTGGCAATTGCAAAAGATAACTTCTGCTTCCAACCCAGTGGTAATGCCTTGACAAGCGTGTTACGCTCCGACGAAAATTTGAGTTCGGCAAGCAATTCCTCAGTACGCTTCTCGGCACTCTTTTTCGAGAGTCCGTAGATGCCCGCGAAAAGGTTGATGTTCTCACCGACCGTAAGGGTATTATAGAGAGCAAATCTCTGGCTCATATAACCGATATGGCGTTTGATCATCTCTCCCTCGCGTGAAACATCGAAACCTGCCACTGTGCCTTTCCCTGAAGTGGGATAGCTCAACCCTGAGAGCATACGCATTGCAGTGGTTTTTCCCGCTCCGTTTGCACCCAGAAAACCAAAAATTTCACCCTTGTAAACATCAAAAGAGATATTGTTTACAGCAATGAAATTGCCAAAAGTTTTGGTAAGGTTGCGTACTGAAATTACTATTTCGCTCATTGTTTCATCAGATTTATGAATACATCCTCAATAGTAGGTTTGGCAGATTCAATAGTAAGGTTGGTCAAAGATTCCAACTGATCCATAAAGCTGCGCGTGTCAAACGTTGCATCTGCAATTAGGTGATGCATTTGTCCAAATGGGTAGCATTCCACCACACCTTCGACCTGTCGCGCTGCTTCAAGCAGAGAATACATATTATCGGCACTAATGGCATAGAGCCTCGATTTGAATTGTTTAATAATTCCCTTCGGAGTGTCAATTCCCAAAATGCGCCCTTCATTACAAAGTGCAATTCGTTCACAAAGTGAAGCCTCGTCCATATAAGGAGTAGATACCAGGATGGTAATTCCTTTCTCTTTGAGATTTTTCAACATATCCCAGAGTTCACTACGAGATACGGCGTCAATGCCCGTTGTAGGCTCATCAAGAAAGAGTACGCTCGGATTGTGAATCAATGCACACGAGAGAGCGAGTTTTTGTTTCATTCCACCTGATAATTTGCCCGCCTGGCGTTTTCTAAAAGGCTCAATCTGTTGGTATATTGGAGCAATAAGATCGTATGAGTCTTTAACCCTGACACCAAAGATAGAGGCAAAAAAATTGAGGTTTTCTTCCACCGTAAGGTCAGGATAAAGGGAGAATCTGCCGGGCATATAGCCCAACAGTGGGCGTATTTGACGATAATCTTTACTAATGTCCAGACCCTCTATGGTAGCACTGCCTTCATTAGGATTAATCAATGTAGTAAGTAGACGAAAAAGGGTAGTCTTGCCTGCACCGTCCGGGCCTATAAGACCGAATAGTTCGCCCCGCTTCACTGAAAAGGAGACGGAGTCAAGAGCTTTAACTTTTCCGTAGCTCTTTGAGAGACCATTTACTTCTATGACATTCATACTACAACGTTACATTGCCGGACAATCCGATTTTAAGGCGACCATCATTTTTTACGGCAATTTTTACGGCATAGACCAAATTTGCACGCGAATCTTCCGTTTGTATGGTTTTGGGCGTAAATTCGCTTTCAGAAGAAATCCATGTGATGCGACCTGCATAGTCGTAAAGTTCGGTTCCACCAAAATCGGCAATAACGGTAACCTCGTCGCCAAGTTTTAGATTTGCAAGTTGATTGGATGTGAAATAGGCACGCAGATAAATGTTGTCGAGATTGGCAATTTTCATCAAGGGTCTGCCCATAGTTGCCAGTTCACCGGCTTCGGCATACTTTACCAATATGATACCCTCAACAGGTGACACTATACGGCACTTTGAAATGAGGTCGTCCAAAGCCTCAATTTGCGCTTCGAGAGCCTCAGCATTGCTATTGATGGCAGCGGTGTTTTTGTCAAGGGTTGAGAGAGTAGCAGAAAGCTGGCTTTTCAGAATCCTTATGTGTGCCTCAATGTCGTCATATTGTTTTTGGGTGGCTGCACCATCTTTGAGCATATTTTTTATACGCATCAGTTCACTTTTTTGTTTTGCTATCTGCTCACGCAACGATGCAACCTGTGCCTTTGTGTCAGGACGACTATCCAAAAGTGCCGAAAGCTGTGCCGACAACTGCTTGTGCTGAAGGTAAAGTTGCAGACTGTCGATTGTGCCTAACTTTTCGCCTGCTTTAACCGGCATGCCCTCTTCAACTTCAAAACTCAAAATCCGTCCTGTAGCTTCCGATGAGACTATCACTTCTGTAGCTTCAAAAGTGCCCTGTGCATCATATTTTCCATTATTGCCACAAGATGACACGGTAAGTAGTATTATGGCAATGTAGATGATTCTCTTCATTTATTTTATTCGTTTAATGTGTGTTTCAATCTGTAAATGGCTTGTAACAGCTCTATCTCGTGAATGTTGCATTTGAGTATTGCCGTAGTCTCGTCTGTTATTTTACGCAGTAAGTCAGTAGCATCGATAACACCGTTTTGAAGCTTTGATTCCGCTGCTAAGCGTACGGAACGTCGCAATTCAACAATACGGGCATCATTTTCAATTGCCTTGCGAAGTCGGGTGATCTCGCCATCTTCCCGGGTAGTCAGCATTTGAGTGTTAAATTGTAATACATCGCGCTGAACAGCCAATTGTTGTTGGGCAACATCTATTTTTTTGAGATTATTATTTCTGGTGTAGAATGCACTAAGATCCCACGATAGACGTACACCCACAATAGCATTGAAAGTTAAGTCGGGTGAAGTCATACTCTCGAATATATCCATGCCGGGGTAGCCATAATAACCTTGTGCAAAGAGACCCAAACGGGGCCTCACAGATGAGTTGATGGCCATTTTTTGAGCTGTTAATCTGTTTTCCTGTGCGTCAAGCAAAGCAAATTCGGGACGTGCCGAAGTATAACTATTAATAATTTGCTCAGCCGGTCGTGCCAGCTTATCGGAATTTAGTGGTTGGCCAATAAAAATCTCCAACATACGACGATAGCTTGCAAGGGATGATTCTACCAGAGACAACTGTTGCTGAGCTGTAAGTAGTTCTGCTTCGATCATATCTACATCAGACTGCAATGCCACGCCGTTTTTAAGATATGTGCGCATACGCCCCAGATTACTCTCCAACACCTCAATCATGGTCTTAGTCTGTTCCACGCGCTCATCAAGCAGCAAAATACCGAAGTATAGACCATCCACCCTTGCCTGTAGGTCGTAGAGTGAGACATCAACACGACTACGCTGCTCGGCTGCCTCAGCTCTAGCTATAGCTCTGTTCGCTTTCGAATAACCGCCATCCCAAATCGTTTGACTGATATCAATGGCAATCTTGTATTGATCTTTGTTGATTTCAGTCATCTCTACATCACCATCCTGCATCTTCATCAATGTCTCAAATGCTTCGGGTAAGGTTGGAGTTACAGACTGATATGTAGCCTGTCCCGATATCGCAAATTGTGGTATCCAGGCCTTCGCCGCATTTGATAAATTGAATTGTTCCGTTTTGGCAACAAGATTGTATTGTCTGATCTCGGGGTAATGCTCTCGGGCAAGACGGCGGCACTCATCAAGTGTTTGAGCCTTAATACTTATTGTCAAAAGAACAAGTATTAAAGATAAAGAAAGTCGTTTCATGATTAATGAACGGGAATTATAAGGTCAGTAAGGAATTCTTAGGCAAAATTCGTCGCTAGTTAATGCAGCAAATTTTATACCTCAAAGCGAGAAATGCTCTTATTTAGAAGAATTTTCAGCAATATGTGGCGATAAGCTCCCTTATTTCAACCTTGGCGGCTTTCCAGCGCGGAATGTCAATCTTCGGGCCGATTACCTCGACTACTTTTGCGGATATGATGGAACCCACTTCTCCACAAACTTTTAATGGCATCCCCATAGAGTGGGCATATAGAAATCCGGCAGCATAAATATCTCCGGCGCCCGTGGCATCAATTGTATTTGCAGGCCAGGCTTCAATATAGTGATATTCGTCTCCCTGACGCACCATTGAGCCATCCTTACCTATCTTAACGACTGCTATATCACACAATTCAGCGATGATGTCAAGCGCCTTGCGGGGTTCATGGCCGGTAAATGAGGTGGCCTCTGTCTCGTTGGCAAAGACAATGTCTATATAGTTTTTGACTATGTCGTGCAGAAAGGCATTGTTGGACTCCACAACATTGTAACTGGCCATATCCAGGCAAATGATCATCTCCTTCTTTTTGCCTATTTCAACTGCACGGCGAATCAGACGCTGATTTTGCACCAGATAGCCCTCAAGGTAGAGATAGTCATATCCGTCGAAATATTCAGGTTTGAGATCTTCGGGCTCAAGCTGTAACGCCGCACCAAGGTAGGTGGCAAAAGTTCTGTCCGCATTTGGTGCGGTGATGAATACCATCGCCCGACCTGAGGCGGCAGTACCTTTGAGCAGGTTGGAGCGTATGCCGTTCTGCACCTGCTCTGCCTTAAAGAGCGACCCCAACTCGTCGTCGCCCACCTTGCCTATGAATCCTGCCGGCATACCGAAGATTGCGGCTCCGGAGATTGTGTTGGCGGCCGAACCGCCGGCCACATATTGAACTCCAATCTCTTTGAGGCTCTCCCAGATTACATTGCCTGTCTTGGCATCTACATGCTGCATACTACCTTCAGGTAGATTGAATTTAGTGAGGAGAGTGTTGTCGGGGAGGATTGCGAGTATGTCAGTTAGTGCGTTGCCTATGCCAAGTATGGATTTCATATGAATGGTGTTATTCTGTCTGTTTGGCTACAAACATAAGAATTTTTGTACTTTTGTGCTACAAATCGAGATTAAGATGAATAAGATAAAGAAAAAGGTAAAGATAAAAGATGTGGTAAAGTATCTGCTGATGTTGGCTTTGGCGGGTCTCTTGCTCTATTTTGCCTTCCGCGATATAAGTTGGGATGATTTTGTGGAAGGGCTGCGCAGCTGCAATTACTGGTGGATACTTCTCTCAATGATTATATCCTGGATTGTTGTGGTTCTAAGAGGCTGGAGATGGCGTTTGATGATGCGCCCTCTGAGTAAGGAGATAACCCGCCTGGAGGCCTACGATGCATATAACATCTGTTATCTGGCAAATTTGGTGCTTCCCCGTTCCGGTGAAGTAGTCAGGTGCGGTATGATTGCCAACAGCGGTAAAGCCACTTTTGAAGGGGTTCTTGGCACCGTGGTGCTTGAGAGGACCTGGGATCTGATATGTGTAGTGATTGTCACTCTACCTCTCTTCTTTTTCGGTACATTTAAAGATTTCCTTATTGAGAAAATGTGGCAACCGTTTGTGGAGTCGCTTCCATTCAAGGCTGTTTGGCTATTTGTAGGCATCATCCTTTTTATTGTAGCAATCGTACTGATTTTCCGCGCGTACCGCCAAAAAATTGCAGCCACACGTCTCGGAGCAAAAGTCATAAAGGTTTGGAAAGGACTTGTAGATGGTGTAAAAGCCGGTTTCAGGATGGAATACAAATGGGCATTCTTCGGCTACTCTGCCCTTATTTGGATAGGTTATTGGGCGATGAGTCTCTTTACGCTTTATGCATTTCCGGCCGCTACCGGTTTGACTATTTGGGACGCGCTTTTTTTGATGGTCGTAGGTTCGTTAGGATGGATTGTGCCGGTGCAAGGGGGCTTCGGAGCTTATCATTTCATCGTCGCCATGACACTCGTTCCCGTCTATGGATTTACCCAATCGGACGGATTGATTTTCGCTACGATTTCACACGAGTCACAGGTGGTCCAGATGCTCATATGCGGTCTCATTTCTATCATCACTTACGCAATTTACAGCAAAAAGTACAATAAAGCTATGTAGTCGCCTAAGAAAAAAGAGACCTAATTCGATTATTTTTTAAAAAATTGTCAATAATAAAAAAAATATATTACCTTTGTTACTGAATAGGTAGACTGCATCGCATTCCGTGCCAACGACTCATATTGAGATGTAGGACCTTTTTTGGGGGATGTAATGCCAAATTTGCGTATAAGGTAAGAGTTACCTATACCAAAAAGGCTATATTAAGTACCAAAAGTAAATTGTATTTAAGTAAATTCTTGGAATAACACTTTATAAACATACAGATTATGAAACAAAAGCTATTCTTTTTTATCATTCTCGCATTGTTGCTGAACGGAGCACCGGCAGTAATCGGCTCGCATAGTGCTTCTGCGCAGAACTATGCAATTAAGACAAACCTTGTTTGGGATGCTACGGCTACACTCAATGCCGGTTTTGAGTTTAAGTTAGCACCTAAGTGGACAGTGGAAATCCCCGTTAACGTTAATGCCTGGATGAAACCCGGTGATGATACTCCCAAATGGAGGCAATTGACGGTCCAGCCTGAAGTAAGATATTTCTTCAAGGAAGCTTTCAAGGGTCATTTCGTAGGCTTTCACGCTCACGGTGGAACATTTAATTTAGGAGGTATAAAACTTCCCATTAACTTTTTAGGCTCGGACTTTAACAAGTTAGAGAAGTTAGACAATCGCTACGAGGGATGGCTTGTTGGTGCAGGAGTTAACTACGGTTATGTGATTGGGCTCTCTCCTCATTGGAAACTTGAGTTAGAGCTCGGAATTGGCTACGTCTATCTGGATTATGACATTTTCAAATATGCCTTAAGCGGCAAACAGGTTGGTAGCAACACTCATCACTATTTTGGTCCGACCGAGCTTGGCGTTACAATCGCTTACCTATTTTAATTGAATTCAAAGGTTAGCAATTAAAGTCTTTTTATTCGAGTCTCGTTGTACCCGTTATCTTTATCGGTTGCAACGGGTTTCGCTTTGTTTCTTAATCAAACAGTCATGTGAAAGCATGGCTGTTTGGTTTTTTATACTATTACAAAAGGTGCGGTAGCGACCCCATTTGTAAGTTACACTAAAAAGTAATAGAAATCCGTATGCCGGTATGAAAATGACGATGATAATATAGTGCCGGTGATAGTTTTATTTTTATGCTAAATGCTTCGATCCAGGAGCACAAATACCAAACAAATAATGCGCATTTTCTGCTAATAGTATGGAGATGCGCTTTTTTTTATTTTTTTCGACAAATAAATCAGCTTTTTAATAGAAGGAGAGCTAACAAATTATAAGTTCGTTAAATGGATTTGGAGCGGGTTTGTTCTCAAACCGGTCAACCTTATAATGAGTTGAAGTACACATTATTGTACCAGGATATTTTTTAAATGACAGACTTTGCTCCTCAAGTTATGTGTTACCTCATTTTGTTAAAACCTTGTTTTTAGTTGCAAAATGTAATTTTGCACCATGGCATAGCATGTGTTTATCTAATAATCTATAAATCAATATGTTGTGAAAGAATAGTTCTTGCTTTGCGAGAATAAAAATCATATTTTTCTATTTTAGAAGGAAAGTTGCGAAATAAAAAAAATATAAATACCTTTGCCACCCGAAAGTTGTAAATTATAAAAAGTATTAACTACTTCTGTCTTCCCAAGGGAGATTTGCATCGTATTCCACACAAGGACTTGTATAATCTACAGGGCCTTTTTCTCGATGGATGCGGTGCTTTTGTTGCGTAAAAGTGAAGGCAATTGTAGGTTTAACTGCCGGCAACGGAGAGGAACAGATTGAAAAATTAATTTGAGCAAATCCTCGGAAGAGGTATGTATGAACATAACGAATATGAAACGAAAGTTATTCTTATTTATATTTTTTGCATTGCTTCTGAATGGGGTACCTGCACTGATCCGATCTAATGGTGCCTCTGCCCAGAACTTTGTGCTTAAGACCAACTTGCTCTACGATGCTACTGCGACAATCAATGCCGGCATAGAGTTTAAAATTGCGCCTAAGTGGACAATGGACATTTCAAGCAACTTCAATGCCTGGATGACCCCAAATGATTCCGATCCTGCCACAATCGATCCCAAATGGAAACACTGGACGATACAGCCTGAGGCCAGATATTACTTCTGCAATCCCCTCAGTCGCCACTTTATTGGTATCCACGCTCATACAGGTAATTTCAATGTCGGTGGTTTGAATATTCCTCTGAACCTTTTAGGAACGGACTTCAGACAGCTTAAGGAAATGCGCTACCAGGGATGGTTTGTCGGCGGAGGAGTCAGCTACGGCTATGTGATTGCTATAAGTACCCACTGGAACATTGAGTTTGTTCTCGGTTTGGGCTACTCTTATACGGATTATGATGTTTTCCTATGTCCTGCATGTGGTAAGCAGGTCGGTAGTGGTACCCATCACTATGTCGGTCTTACCAAGGCTGCCATTTCACTTGCGTACCTATTTTAAAGATGACTACTATGAGAAAATATATTGCAATACTCGCATCTCTGCTGGCATTGATATTCAGTGCCAATGCGCAGACGATTATGAATGGTTCTCTGGCTATCGACAGGATAGAGATCAACCGCAGCGGTGAACATATCATAATCGACATGAAGATCAATCTCAGTAAATTAGAATTAAAGAGCAGCCAGGCAGTACTTATCACACCGGTTTTGGTTAATAATGACCGGCGGCTGGAGCTTTCTTCTATCGGTATCTACGGTCGCGATAGTTATATCAACTACAAGCGCACTATTGGAGAGATCATGCTCGGAGGCCCGGATGAGATCAAATTCCGCAAATCCGAAAAGCCTGATGTGCTCAACTATCAGAAGGTGCTTCCTTACCAGAGTTGGATGAATGGGGCGATGATGATTATTGAAAAGAAGGTGCACGGCTGCTGCGATCGCATTGATGATCGCGCAGAAGCGCTGGTAGGTGGTTATGAGGAGTTTATCTATCAGCCCGAGTTCATTTATGCAATACCGGTGGGTAAAGCCAGTGCTAAAGTACACTCACTGGAGGGTACTGCAATGATTGACTTTCCGGTCGGCAAGACAACTATTATTCCCGACTATAGATCCAATAGAGCCGAGATAGAGAAGATTGTCGGGACTATCAAATCGGTGGCTGATGATAAAGATGCAATCATAAGTAACATTACCATTACCGGTTATGCATCTCCCGACGGTCCTTATGTTACTAATGATCGTCTTGCGCGCGAGCGTACCACTGCTTTAAAGAATTATGTGTCGGATTTACTTGGAACTACCGGTCAGTTCATTTCCACCAGCCATGTGGCTGAGGATTGGGAGGGGTTTAGGGCAAAAATAGCTGACTCACATATGACCAACCGCGATGCAATTCTGGCTATTATCGACAGTCAAGATGAACCTGACCGGCGAGAGCGTAAGATCAGGCAGGCTTATCCCAAGGAGTTTGCCACTTTCAAGGAGACTATTTTCCCTGCTTTACGTCGCACCGACTACAAGGTCGAATATGAGATTCGCACCTATACTGATGTGGAAGAGATCAAGGCCCTTGTGCGCACTGCTCCCCAAAAGCTATCCCTTCAGGAGTTTTATTTGGCTGCCAGCGAGATGCAGCTGGGGGGAGATGAATTTGACTATATCTTCGAAACGGCAGTAAAGATGTTCCCTGACGATGAAATAGCTAACATAAATGCAGCCAACGCTTCTATGAGTAAAGCCAATCTCAAGGATGCGGCCTCTTATCTGGCAAAAGCCGGCAATAGTGCTGAGGCTGATTATGCCAGAGGAGGGCTTGCTGCGCTCAATAAAGAGTATGCTGCAGCCATTGTTCATTTACAAAAGGCTTCTGATGCCGGTCTTGTCAAAGCAGCTGAGGTGGCTGCAGAGATTGAAAAGGTAGGCAAGAATGTCTTTAAGCTTCCTTAACAAATTTGGAATCATATTCATTTTATAAATCATTATTAACAATTTAATTCTAAAGTTATGAAATTTAAAGCTTTTTTATTGAGTGCCATTGCACTCGTGTTGTTTGTAGGCTGCGAGAGAAACATCGAGCCTGAATTCAACAGTGCAGAGTCCTTTTTGGCCGTTCAAATTGTCTCTCCTTCCGATGCTGCGACAAAAGGTACGCAAGGCGGTTTTACCAGCGGTACTGCGGATGAGGCTAAGATCAACAATGCCTACTTCTATTTCTATGATGTTTCGGGCAATTTTGTAGTGAAAGGCGAAACCCTCGGCGCACTCACCACAACTAACGTTGATAATAACGTTGAACGCCGAATCAATGCCACTATTGTGCTTAGGAATGTTTCCGTATTGCCTGATCAGATGCTCATAGTGCTCAACCTTCCTGCCGCTGATGATAGTAAGTTTGACAACAAAAGTTTGACACAAGCACAGGCAGCAATTACCAACCTCTATCGGAATGCCACTGATAGTTATATCATGACCACTTCCACCTACCTCAAGAAGGATGAGACCCCCAAAATTGTTTGCACAACCCGCGATATTGGGACTTATCTCGAAACTACTGAGGCGGCAGCATTAGCCAACCCTGTAACAGCATATGTTGAGCGTCTTGCCGTAAAAGGTAATTTAACGATTAAGGATGCGGCTACTACAGCAGGTATGCCTAATGTAACCCCTGCCTCTTTCACCACAGTACAAGCACCATTTCAGAGTAACCAAGAAGATGTTACTATCCGGCTCAATGGCTGGAAATTCAGCAATCTCAACAAACAGAGTTATTATATCAAGAAGATTGACGATACCTGGGATTTTACTTGGAATTGGAATGATTACACATCAGGAGGAACCACATGGGGAGGAAAATATCGTACATTCTGGGCACAGGATGCCAACTATACAGATGGAGTTTATCCTACCAGTTATAGTAATTTCATATCAACTCATGGTGGTGATGCCAGTGCTATATCATTGACTTATTTGTCTTACAATGACGTAGCAGCAGATGCTTGGCTTGGTGCGGATTATTGTCATGAGAATACCATTGCCGGCGGTCTTCTCACCGATAGCAAATATAAGTCTGCAGCTACAAATATTTTGTTAGCAGCGCAAGTGAAACTCGCCTCTGCAGGTGCCTATACGACCCTTTACCGTTTCAATGGCGTATTTTATGACTGGGCTCAGTATTCAGCTATTCTTGCCCAGAATATGAATACTAAGGGTTACAGAAAGACCGGCAATCTTGAATATGCTGCAGGTGATTTTCAGCAGCCCGATCCTTCTGTCGCATCTACCCATACTCACCTCTATGACGGAAAGATCAAGCCTCTCCTTACGACAGCTGCATCCACAGACTCAGATGCGGGAGCAATTACCTATCTCGCCGATGACAGATTCATCACTGAAGTCTTTACAGATGGCAAGATGTATTACTCTATTTCCATAGAGCACTTTTTGAATCCCGACTATACTAAGAATCATGCAACGACTCCTTTCATAGTTGGTGACTTCGGCGTTGTTCGCAACCATTGGTATCAAGTGACCGTAACTGATATTAAGCATGTAGGTACCGGTGTGTTCAAGGATGATGAGCCGATTGTTCCCCATGACGATCCTTCGACTCGCTATCTTGCCGCTCAAATCAATATCCTTGCTTGGCAGACTGTTACACAGAATGTGGAATTGTAATTATTTTCTAAAAAGAGATTGCTGAGGTTTATTATACCGAGGTATTTCTATATCAATCTTTCGGGGCGGGTGGGGCCCCGCCCCGGAGGATTATTTTAAAGCCGAAGCCCCGACATTAAAAAACAAACAACAAATCGGAGTGATGATGAAACGATTGATCTATTTGCTGCTCATATTTATTGCGATGACCTCCTGTAGCGTGATATATGAATATGAGGGCGACTGCGATCCAAAGTATCGAGTAGTCTTTAGGTATGACTACAATATGAAATATGCTGACGCCTTTGCACATGAGGTCACATCGGTGTCACTCTTTGCCTTTGATGCCAATGGAAAACTTGTTTTCCAGAAGACCGATCAGGGGTCCCAACTTGGTAGCGGCGACTATTCAATGGAGGTCGATATGGAGCCGGGTACCTATGATCTTGTCGCCTGGTGTGGTCTGGAGGATGGTAAATCCTTTTCAGTTCCCGTTATCCAGAGGGGCTTGACAACCAAGTCCGAGTTGACTTGTAAGACTAATGGGAAAGATGTTAGTGGTGTGACCGTTGTTGATTACCAACTCAAGCCACTCTATCATGGTTCACTCAATTCAGTGGTATTTCCTGACGAGGAAGGTGTTCACATTGTGACCATACCGCTGGTAAAAAACACCAACTCTATACGTGTAATTCTGCAGCACATTTCCGGCAAACCGGTCAATCCTGATGATTTTACCTATCATATCACAGATGACAACGGACTTCTTGCCTGGGACAATGAAATTGTTCCCAACAACATAGTCAACTATGAGGCCTACTACACAGCCACCGGTAAAGAGGTGCTGAGTAAGTCGGATACTCTTACCGCAGGCGCTGCAGCGGTGGCAGAATTTGCCACTTCTAGACTGATGGCCTCCAGCAATGCACGGATGACTATCAAAAATACTAAAGGAAAAACAGTGCTCTCCATACCTCTGATAGAATTTCTTCTGCTGGTAAAGAGCAATTACAATAGCCCGATGACTGACCAGGAATACCTCGACCGTCAGGATGAATATCACTTCATATTCTTCCTTCAGGACAAAAAGGCTGACGGAAGTACCGGTCCGGATGAGGGTACCGATCCGGACGATCCTGATGGTGAATATACCTGGATGAATGCTTACATATACATAGGAGCATGGAAAGTTGTTTTGTCATCCATAATACTATAATAATTTGAATCTGATCGAATGCGATTGAAACTGAACATACCGGCTTTATTACGCTTGCTGATCGTTGCGCCATTGATGTCACTTATGGCGGCCTGCAATCTCATTTACGAGGACTGCAGCAAGTGTGTTCTCACCGAGCCGGTTGAGATAGGTTTCACCATTTCGACAGGTAAGTTCAGCACTCCGGAAACTAAGGCTCCCTATTATGGAAGTGAGCCAGGTTCAGGTTTCGAAGATTATATTGATATAGAGCATGGAGACCTTATGTTCCTTTTCTTCGATAAGGATGGAAAATATCTCCAAACCTTACGGCCGGCGCTGGAGGATATTATCCTTATCGACCAGTCCGGTCTGGTTCCAAACCCCGATCCTACAGGGGAGCCTATGCCCGTCTATAAGGCTTATTATATCAGCGGAAAGCTCAATCAGGCGTATACGGACTTTACGATGGTAGCTCTGCTCAATTATGGTGGAGCCAACGGCCGATATCCAATTGGCTCGGATGTGGCTTCAGAGAGTGAAACTCCTGATCTTTATGTCGGTACTTCAACGCTAAACGATCTGATCTCCAATAATGCGGCCGGAGGTTGGGGGACATTTAACTACAATCCTGCCATTCCTTACTCGCCCGCCCCGTCAGCACCGATGCCTATGTACGGGTTACGTAAATTTGAGAATTTCGAATTTCTTGAAAATATGCGTACTGACCTTGGGGATATCAACGTGCTTAGGGCATATTCAAAGATTCGCGTGCGACTTGTAGGCGAGTTAGCAACCGGTTTTGATATTGTAAGCGCTACACTCAATAAATATTCGACAGTAGCATACAAGGCCCCTAATATTACACAGACCACCCCAAGAGGTGTCACGATCTCTACTGAGCAATACTGCTCATCGACGGAAATTTCGTCCGGCTCAATTCCTTTCAGGAGGATCACGGATGATATTTATGAGATCTATGTTCCGGCCTATGACAATATCAATGCTTCTGCGGATAAAAAAGCAACCATTACTGTTCAGCTTTCTAACGGCCAGACATTCGATGATGCTATCCATTTTGCCTATTATGACGATAACGGCAAACTTCCTTCAAACCCGACCTATTTCAACATCCTGCGCAATCATATCATCGATTATCGCATTACCGGTATTAGCGGTGCAGACCTTACACTCCAGCTTGAAGCAAATCCATGGGATGTTAAACAATCCAATTATCAGTACACGGAATTGGTTGCGTTTTCTGAAGGTGGATTCCCGGCATTTGTAGAGAATAGTATCAGTACGATTGATTATTCAGATCAGGCCAACGGCAATGTATATGTAATCATGAAACAGGACAACACAATTGCCGAAGTGAACTTTAATATTATGTCTCCTATCGGAAGTACCTGGAAGGCGATATTGGTGAGACAGAAAGGGGATACCGGAGCATTCTCATTCGTAGATAGTGGCGGCAATGTAATAATAGAGCCCTCGGGTCCAATAGATGCTTCCAATGCCACATTGCGCATAAAGAAGAACCTTCCACAGCCGGCGGATGAGCACAATGAGTATATACTCCGTATAATGGTTGTATTCCCTCCGCCAGCTACTGTTTCATTCAAGATCAATTATCTTGAAATCGCGGGTGTTTACGGTACGGCGAAAGAGTTCACCATTGTTCAACCGTCTTCATAGAAAAGAGATATGAAAAGAATAACATTGCATATAACATTACTGCTTGCAGTGCTTCTGGTCGCCTCTTGCAACTGGTTTGAGAATCCTGTGCCCCAAGCGAAAGGAGAGCTCAGGCTTACCCTGATAACAACGGGTCTGGAGACAAAGGGACCCGAAATCGGAGCAGCAGGTGAGACTAACCTCAATGAAAATCTTCTTGATACCGTAAATGTATTCTTCTATAAGAATGAGGCGGATAGTAATACAAATGCCGTGCACTGTGTGCAAATGGTACTGCCGCCAAACTCCCAATCTATTGTCACAGTCAATATTCCTCTTAATATTTTTGAGGTTGAAAGGATCTTCGGTCCGGTACCCTCAATACCTGCACCTGCTACTGCTAAAGTATACGTGATTGCCAACGCAACCCATCCTGCCAGGTCTGCACTCAATCAAATAATGACAAATGCATCAGCTGCCACGCCCTCTTATACAGGTACATCTATCAAGAGCCTTAAATATTTGGAGATTAATAAATATGGCCCTTATATCAGTCAAACGGAACCCTCATTTGTAATGGATGGATCCGCTGTGGTTACTCTGACCGCTGATCGAACAACCGTAACCGGTCATGTAAAGATGAATCGCTCCGCCTGTAAGATCCGTCTCTTTATCACTGAAATAGAGGAAGTGACTACACCGGATGGAACTTGGATTCCACAACCTCAGTATATGAGACTTTTCATTTTCAACGGCACAAGGAAAACTCGGATTGATGAGACTCTTTTCCCTTATACTCCCAATCCGGAAGATTACTTTACTATCAGGGGTAACAACATGATATTGGCAAGAACCTTGTCACGTATGCCTGCCGATACTACACAAGCACTTCAGTACTGGTTTAATACTATTCCCTACTACAGCTATCCTTATCACATTGATCCTACAAGTGGTCTGGATCCGACTTCTTTGGTGCTGGTGCTCCCTTGGTTGTGTCCGATAGCCGGTCATTCGCACTCACACAACACTTACTATCAGATTCCGCTCGGCGACCCTCAGCATGGCCCTAACCTTCAACGAAATGCTTACTATCAGATTTATATAACTGTGGGTATGCTCGGTAATTTTGAGGAAACAGATCCGTTACAGATACCTTTCAGTCTCATTATAGCAGATTGGACTACCGCAAAGATAGAGGCAGAGATACGTGAGTTTAAATATCTCACTGTAGATCGCAACTACGCGGAATTGATCAATCAACACTCAGGAATATTCAACTATTCCAGCTCTTCCCCTGTGTCGGTAAAGATCAATTCCATTACCTACATGAATTATTCGCAAAATAATTTTCAGCAAATTTCAGTTCCAATTACCGGTAATGGCGGTACGTCTCACACCATTACAGAAAATCGCATAGTCCATCCACCGGGACAAATTGCACAATCCTTTACGGACATCTATAAAGTGTCGGTAGAGCCCGGTAATATTATTAAATTCGAAAGAAATATTCCCGATGGTGTGTTTACGATGAGTACTATCAACTTTACAGTGACAAATGAGGACGGATTCTCCGAAACCATAGTCATAGAGCAATATCCTCCTATATACCTTACAGGTGAGAAATCTTTCGTTGCCAGCAATTACGGTTCAGTAATAGTATATGGCTATCGGTCGAAAAGTGGAACATCTTATGATCTCATATATGATGACCAAAATGGAAAACTAGGTGCGGTACAACGCTTTGGTGGAGTTACCGGTACCGGCACAAATAATAACCAGAACCAGTACAATATTCATGTGGGATCGCTTGCTGCCGGGTTTTTATCAGGAGATAATCGCAGTTATGCAATCGGAGATCCTAGAGTAAATCTTTCAGAAGCATCCGCTCCCGCAGGACTTCACAACTACAATACTTCAGTAACACTTAACCAGTATCGCAAAACCCGTACAGGTGATGAGGCTTCCGATATGATTGCCCCCGTGTACAAGGTAGCTTCCTCTTATGGAAAAACCACTTATATGTCCTTTGCCCAGGCAGAAAAACGCTGTGCAGCCTATCAGGAGAATGGATATCCGGCAGGAAGATGGCGTGTGCCGACCGAAGCGGAGATTTGGTTCATAGCCAATCGTTCCAATGCAGGAGTTTTTCCGACGTTATTCGATGGAAGATATTGGGCTTCTAGTGGAAGATATTATGACTCATCTGCTAATAGTTTCGGAACAGGAACAGCTGAAAGAGCTGTCCGTTGTGTCTATGATGTATGGTATTGGGGTGATGGGAAAGGTGATTTTGATGGAGGTGGAGTGGATTATGGTATACCTATGATGGGAGATAATCCTAATGGGATAGTAGAACAATGGGGAAATGCAAGATAAGAGGAGGATATTGAGATGAAGAAGATACTTTACAGCATAATGATGATTCTGGCGCTCTTTTCCTGCCAAAAGTTTGATATCGAAAAGGTAGATAATTTTCCAATCGAAGGGAAAAAAGTGGTTGTCAGGATTGGTGTTAATTTTCCCGAAATGTCACCTATGACCAAATCGTTTGGTGATGACCCGCTGACGATTGGATATTTACCTTTACATATTGTAGTATTTGACGGTGATGGTATGTACGTGGAGCGCACTACTGCAACTTATGTCAATAAATCTCCCGACGATCAAGCCAATTTCCTCTGTACTCTTACTACCTCTTCCAACAAGCGTAATATACATATGGTCTCTAAGGCGACACCGGCTGATTTTCCGGGTACCGGCTATGAGCTTTTTAACTCACTTGCCGTAGAGGGCAATCAGGATGCTTATTGGCAGAAAATACAATTTCCTGATGGTATTCGCTTAGACGAAAATGATAGTACGCAGTTGAGCCCTGCGACTCTTGCACGGTTTACCAGGATCCCGATGCTTCGCAATTATGCGCAGGTTACCGCCAAGAAGACGGTAGCCGTTACCAACTTCACAATTACCGGTTTGACTGTAGTTAACACCCTCAACAAAGGAACTGTGGCTCCATATAATGCTGCAGTGCTTAACTATGTGGAGTATATGAAGCCTGGCGGTGGGGAGAAGGAGTGTAAAAACTACTTTCAGCTTCTCGCGGAGGGTTATATAGGCAATATGCCGGAAGGGGCTACATTGACAAATACCCCGGCCATGCTTTCTGCTGCTTCATTTGTGGCTGCGGGCCAGCCCTACTATCTCTATGAGCGCACCCAGCCGGGTGATAATACCAACACTTTTGCCATAATCAGGGGTAGGTATGGTAGTGACACTTATGACACTTACTATAAGATCGATTTGATCTACAATGAGGGTGGTGTCAACAAATTTTACCATATACTCCGCAATTTCAATTACGAGATTGAGATTACCCATGTCAGCGCAAGAGGTTCTGCCACCGCAGCTGAGGCTGCAGCCGGTACTGCATTCAACAACCTTTCTGCGGATGTACAGCTTAAAAATCTGACAAATATCTCCGATGGTACGGCACGACTCTTTGTGAGTTACACTGACACAACGCTCAATACCACAAATGATGTCAAATTTAAATTTAAGTATTACTCAAACTTCCAACAGGGCACTCTCAGCAATAATAGTGTAACGTTTGGAGTGGCAAATGGTAATATCTTCAGTGGCACAGTCCTCTCCAACACCCCCCTTTCAGGCGAATGGGCCGGATGGAATGAAGTGACATTGGATGTTAAAGATGGAGCGATCGGTGCGCTTGCCAAAAGGCAATCCATTCTGGTAACGGCCTCCGGCTCAGGCCTGAGCCGTGAGATCAGATATGTCCTTCGTGAGAAAAGGACAATGTATGTCACTTGTGAGCCACATCTGCTGGATCCGGTAACTCATGCAAACGGCAATGTCTATATCGATATTCCAAATGATCTGGACTCGACTGCATTTTCGTTACATTTTTATATTGATACTGATACGAAAAGTCTCTATCCCAGAGTAGACGGTCCGGCGAGCAGTCAACTTATGCCGTTGGTATTGATCACCGATGCGCATGGCAGAGGTACCTTTGCTTTTCAGAGAACACTAACTTGGACTGAATACTTAAGTTTACCCGATGCACCCATAACTCCCGGAGGCACGCCTGCGGGGTATAAGAGGATAACCTGTTGGATGGCAACCAATGAAGGAGTAACCTTTACAGATGCTGATAATATTACTGTTACTGTCTCCAATAAGTATTTTAATGATGCATCTGACTATTTTAAGAGGTTACCTTTAATGATTACCAATACGACTTTGGTTAATGGAGAGAACTATGGACAAGGTACACCTATTCAACTTACTTTTACTGTCAACAAGCCTAATGAGCCCTTGAGAATTGAGCTTACGGAGGGTCTGGAGGGAACTTCCGGTCAGACCGTGATTCACGTAATACCGACTACGCCAACTGTTACCGTAGATCTTGTCTCAACAGCTTTTGACGGTACACGTTCACTTCTTATTTATCATAATGTTCCTGAACCTGACTTGGATGTTCCCGTATCGGTTAGTGTTATAGTGAATAGGTTATCTGTTAGCGTCCCTTATTCAGGAACGATCGGAAATCAATATCATTATATTTATAGTGATGCCAGTCATACTAATCAGTTAGGTTCATATACGGTAAGTGGCGGTTATGTTACCTTTACATTGACCGGCACTTACACTGAAAACACTATGTTGTATTTCAGATCACGCTATTGGAGTTGGGGTTATTATTATACATACGCCAATGCAACTGTCGCACAACTATTAGATCCAAACTTTACGTTGGTATTTAATTAACAGTTGAGTCTGATAGAACGTTAAATTTTGAAAATATTTAGAGGGTGGCCTAACGGTCACCCTCTGTTATCTTAAAAAATACTATCTTCGCATTAAAGATATGAGGGATATGCAGGTTTTTGATCCGTTGAGGAAAAAGTATGTCAGGCTCACTCCTGAGGAGAAAGTGCGCCAGAATGTCATTGCCTGGCTTGAGCAGGAGTGGGAGGTTCCTCTTACGTTGATGTCCAGTGAATGGGCTTTTACCTTCAACGGAATGCAATACAGAGCCGATGTGGTGGTTTTCGACCGTGGGTTGCAGCCTCTGATGCTGGTGGAATGCAAGTCCCCAGATGTACCTATCGACCGGACGGTCGTAGATCAGGTCATCAGGTATAATCTTTCGCTCAAAGTAAAATACATTTTGATAACAAACGGCAAAAGCAGTTATCTTTGCGGTAGGAATCCTGAAACTGAGCAATATGAATTTCTTGACCGGATTCCGAAATATGAGCAGATGCTATGACAGGGCCATTGGATCAGAAGATATTTGAGATAGTGGCAGCTAAAGCTGCTAAACTGAACGTCAAAGCCTTCGTTATAGGCGGCTATGTGCGTGATCATTTTCTCCAGAGAGAGAGTACAGATATAGATATAGTGGTGGAGGGGAGCGGTATAGAGTTGGCCGAGGCAGTGGCAAAGGAGCTTCATACCAGTGTTACGGTATTCCGCAATTTCGGTACGGCGATGCTCAAATATGAGGGCATTGAACTCGAATTTGTCGGGGCAAGACGAGAATCCTATCGTCGCAACTCCCGTAAACCCATTGTCGAAGAGGGTACGCTCGAAGATGATCAGTTGCGTCGTGACTTTACCATCAATGCGCTTGCCTTCAGCCTCCAAAAGGAGGATTATGGTACGCTGATAGATCCTTTCGGTGGCATCCGTGATCTGGATGCCGGTCTGATACGTACTCCCACCGATCCCGATACCACATACTCAGACGATCCTCTGCGGATGATTCGCGCTATAAGATTTGCTACGCAACTGGGATTTAAGATAGTGCCGGAGTCACTCGATTCCATCCGCCGCAATGCCGGACGTCTCAATATTCTTGCGCGCGAAAGGATAGCCGATGAACTGCACAAGATATTGATGGCGGATAACCCCTCAAGCGGCCTGCGTCTGCTCGATGAGTGCGGACTTCTTCCTTTGATACTCCCTGCCATTTCCAATTTAAAATCTGTTGAAACGGTGGACGGTTGTGGACACAAGGACAATTTTGAGCACACTCTGCAGGTACTTGACAATGTTGCAGCTGCCGGAGGAGATCTATGGTTGCGCTGGGCCGCGCTACTTCACGATGTAGGTAAACCCGCTACCAAGAAGTACGAACCCGGCACGGGATGGACCTTCCACGGACACGAATTTATTGGTAGTAAGATGGTGCCGGGCATATTTAAGCAGCTTAAGATGCCTCTGAACGATAAGATGAAATATGTGCAGAAGTTGGTTCTGCTTCATTTGCGTCCAATAGCTCTCGTTACCGAAGAGGTGACCGATTCAGCAGTGCGCCGCCTTCTTTTTGATGCAGGAGATGATATAGATGATCTGATGACCCTCTGCCGTGCGGATGTCACCTCGAAGAATGAATATAAGGTCATGGCAATCCGGCGTAATTTTGAAATTGTGGAGGCCAAACTTATCGAAGTTGAGGCCAAGGATGCCCTCCGTAACTTCAAAAATCCCATCACGGGTGAATTGATTATGGAGAAATATGGTTTGTCGCCTTGCATCACCATTGGTGTGATTAAGGAACATATCAAGAATGCCATTCTCGATGGAGAAATACCAAATGAGTTTGAAGCAGCCTACCGTCTGATGGAGTCCAAGGCTGCCGAACTAGGTCTTGAGCCGAAGAATTAATCTTCTGAAATTTCCAATCCACAGAGCCGCTGCTGCCATTTCCAGGCGGAGCGGAGAGTTTCGTAAAGACTTTTGCGTGCGTACCAGCCGAGTTCCTCGTTAGCATACGAGGGGTCTGCCCACATTGCCTCGATATCGCCCGCACGTCTGCCGGTAATGCGGTAGTTGAGGTGTAGTCCATTGACCTTTTCGAAAGTCTTGACTATTTCCATAGTGGAGACTCCACGTCCCGTACCGATATTGAAGACTTCGAACTCCTCTTTCATCTTATCGCTTATCATCCTGTCGAGAGCTGCTACGTGAGCAGCTGCCAGATCATTTATGTCAATATAGTCACGGATGCAAAATCCATCCGGAGTGTTGTAGTCATCTCCGAAAATGCTCAGTACCTCTCGAATACCTGCAGCTGTCTGGGTAACATAAGGGAGGAGATTGTTGGGTACCCCGCGCGGCAGTTCGCCTATGAGGGCACTTGGATGGGCTCCTATCGGGTTGAAATACCTTAGGGCGATGGCACTTATGGAGTCATAGGCCTTGACGCTGTCTCGGATTATATCCTCGCAGATGCGTTTAGTGTTGCCATAGGGCGACTCTGCCTCGAGTCTCGGAGTCTGTTCCGTGGCAGGGAGTACTTCCGGCTGCCCGTACACGGTGCAGGAAGAGGAAAAGACCAGATTGGGCACGCCATACTTGCGCATCAGAGAGATGATGTTTATAAGGGAGAGTATGTTGTTGTGATAATAGTCCAGAGGCTGTTCGACTGATTCCCCGACGGCTTTTGCCGCAGCGAAATGTATTATGGAATCAAATTTCCCTTTTTCAAAGAGTTTTTTGAGCACTGCGACGTCGCGGCAGTCCGCTTTGATGAACTCCGGTCTGACACCGGTAATGGCCTCTATGCCCTCAAGCACCGATTCATCGGAATTTGAAAGATTATCCACGATAATCACCTCATAATCTGCTTGGATAAGCTCCACAGCAGTATGTGAACCTATATAACCGGTACCTCCGGTAACCAATACTCCTGTTCTCATATCATTATGCTGTTTTGTAACACAAAAGTAAGAAAAATTAGTTATATTTGGTCCGTTATTTGATAATGAATAAGGTGAATACTCACCATTTAAATTTAGAAAAATGAAGAGGTTTACACAAGTAGCTTTAGTCCTTAGCATCATAATGATGTTAGCTAGCCCGAGTGAGGTATGGGGACAAAACAGGAGAACGAGCAGTTCGAGCGAACGTAAGACATCTCAGAGCAGCAACTCTTCCAATAGCCGCTCCGGCAGCTCTTCATCTAGTAGCCGTAGCTCAGGTAGTTCTCAGAGCCGCACTACTTCCGGCAGCCGCTCCGGTAGCTCTCAGAGCCGCAGCACTTCAAGTTCTACGCAGAGAAGGACAGGTGTGAAGGCTTCATCAGGCAATACATACGACTTTAAAGTCGATCCTAACTACAAGTCACCATCCTCAGGAACTCAGTCACAGAGTACTTCGACTCGCAGGAGAACGACCACTACTTCAGACCGTCAGGTGAAAGATTACAGAGGCAGCACCGGCTCAAGCTCCTCTTCAGGTTCCCGCAGTTCCACTGTCACCACAAGACGCAGCTCAAGCAGCTCCTCCGCAGTGACCGGCTCGGATAAGACATCGACCAGAAGGAGTTCAAGCTCAAGCAGACAGGCAGTCACTACTGACCGCAACCGCTCTGCTGCAAGCCCCGGCACCAACAGATCTTCAACCACAACCACCCGCAGGAACGCTACAAGTGTCAACAGTACCGTTCCAAGGAGAACCTCTGACAGGGGCACCCCTACGGTTGACCGCAAGCCGGCTGCCGTGCAATATCACAACAGCGTACCCCCTCCAAGAGATAAAAACTGGGTGAGACCCTATATAAAGAAGCATTACAGGCCGGTTCCTTCTTATCATTACGGTCATCACTACTTCGGCTACCGAGTCCACTACCTTCCTTATAGAGCAGTGCTTAGGGTTCATAACCACATTCACTACTACTATTATGACGGTATCTATTACCGTCCTTACTTTGGAGGAGGATATATAATCTGTCGTCCGCCCGTAGGCAGCTACATCAGCAGTACCATGCTCAATGTGGCTTTGACAGTGGCAGTAATTAATGCCCTGAATAATGCCGTTGAGCGTGCAAACCGTGCTGTCGCATTGGCCGAGCGATACTCCAGAATCAATACCAACTACACTATTAGGGAGGTTGATTCCTACGTAACAAACGTAGCTAACCAAAATGAAGAATATTACTATCAGGATGGAGTTTTCTACACTCTTTCCGACGGCCATTACTACGTGATTGAACCTCCCATCGGAGCTCTGGTCACTCAGTTGCCCGAAGACTACGTAGAGGTGGAGATAGGTGGCGAGACTTATTATCAGGTCGAAGATGCACTTTACAAGGTGACAGTCATCGACGGAGCCCTCTACTTTGAGGTGGTCCTCGCCCTATAACTCCGAAATCCTCCTGTATGGATTGTGCTATAGTCATACTCAATTGGAATGGTCGGAATTATCTTGAAAGGTATATTCCGACCCTTCTTGATTGTACTACCGGTGAACATTGTTTTGTGGTAGTGGCAGACAACGGTTCCGAAGATGGGTCCGTGGAGTGGCTAAAAGAAAATCATCCGGATATACGAGTCATAGAATTTGATCGCAATTGGGGCTTTACCGGAGGTTACAACCGCGCTTTGGCTGAAGTTGAGGCCGATTATTATGTGCTGCTCAACTCCGATGTAGAGGTAACTCCGGGTTGGACAGATACACTCCTTTCCTTTATGGAGGAACATCCTGAAGTAGGTGTGTGTCAGCCGAAAGTGCTTTCAGTAGCAGATAAGAACTCTTTCGAATATGCCGGTGCCGCAGGCGGATTCATTGATAAATATGGATATCCATTTTGCAGGGGACGCATTCTTTCCAATATAGAGAAGGATAACGGACAATATGACCAACCGAGAGAGGTCTTCTGGGCCACCGGTGCCTGTATGATGATCAGATCTTCGCTATATCACCATTTGGGTGGTCTGGACGACCTGTTTTTTGCCCATATGGAGGAAATAGACCTCTGTTGGCGGGCCAAATTGTTGGGATATGAGGTATGGGCTATTCCTGCGGCAAAAGTTTATCATGTGGGTGGAGGCACTCTTCCCAATGAATCTCCCCACAAACTCTATCTAAACTACCGTAACAGTCTGCTGATGCTCTGGAAAAACCTTCCTGACAAGATTCGTTGGAGAAGGTTATTTGTCCGCAAATTACTTGACGGAGCTTCTGCCATGATATATCTTATTACCGGTAAGTTTGAGAATTTAAAGGCTGTATGGCGTGCGCACCGCGACTATTCCCGAATGAAACGCGAGCTTGACCCTTCGCCATTCTCTGAAGAGATCAACAATAAGGGCTACTATCCATACAGCATAGTGCTAAAATTCTATCTCTCGCGTGGAAAAATCACTTTTGACAAGCTCAAAGATATCTAAAGTGGCTCGTCAATCCTTGAGATTATCGATTGACTGGTATAGCGCAAGTATTTTGTCGGCTATCTCCAGAAGTTCTTCACCCTTTTTCGTCAGAACAAGGGTTTGGCTTATTCGGAGAAAGAGTGCTCCGCCCAGCTCCTTTTCGAGCAGGGCTATATGTTTGGAAACAGCCGGCTGGGATATGCCGAGAATTTTGGCTGTCTTGACAAAGCTCAACTGGCGGGCAGCCACGGCAAATACTTGCAGTCTTTTGTCGGTCATAATGGCACAAAGTTAGTGAAAATGCATAAATTTGTAAGATGAACTTTAGATTTTTTAATAACACTTTTATAATATTTATTCAAAATTTTAAAATGAGAAGAATCATTTCAACTATCCTGTCACTCTTCGTGACATTTATTTCTTTTGCACAGGTCAATCCGCAGGGCCTCCTTGAGAGAGACCCCTCCGTAAGGTACGGCAAATTGGAAAACGGACTGACCTATTACATTAAACACAACGACAAGCCCGCGCAACGCGCTGATTATTATCTTTTCACCAATGTGGGTGCTATCCAGGAGACTCCCGCCCAAGACGGCCTTGCCCATTTCCTGGAGCATATGGCTCTCAACGGTACAAAGAATCTTCCCGGCAAGATGATGATCAATTATTTCGAGAGCATCGGAGCCAGTTTCGGTCCCAATATCAATGCCTCGACAGGAGTGGAACAGACAATGTATATGCTCACCAATATCCCCACTACCAGGGAAGGTATTATCGACACAGCGCTGCTGGTGATGCACGATTACTCCGCCTTTGTGACCAACGACCCTGTCGAAATAGATAAGGAGAGAGGTGTAATAATAGAGGAGTGGCGTACCCGCCGCACTGCCGAATGGAGAAGCACCGAGAAGGTTTGGGAACATCTTTACAAAGGCTCTAAATATGCAACCTGTAATATAATAGGTACTAAGGAGAATCTTGAGACCTTCCCCGCAAGCGAACTTCAGGATTTTTATCACACCTGGTATCGTCCTGATCTTCAGGCAGTGGTTGTGGTTGGTGACATTGATCCCGAAGTAATTGAGTCCAAGTTAAGGGAGCTCTTCAAGGATATTCCCGCACACGAGAATCCCAAACCCAAAGAAGAGATACTTCTTCCGGAAAATGAAGAACCTATTGTCGGCATTATCACCGATCCCGAAACAAGAGTAAGTCAGGTGCAGTTTGTAATAAAATATCCCCTATTGACTCCGAGGATGGCACGCCAGTATGGAGCAGGTTTTATGAACGATCTTGCTCTGGATCTTGTCAATGCCGTTTTCTCCGAGAGATTTGGAGATATCGCCAAGCAGGCCAATGCTCCATTCTTTGCAGGCGATGCCTCATTTACGAACCTCATCACTACTTCGGATGCATTTCTGACCGGTGTGGCATTTGCTGACGGAAAAGCTCTGACAGCATTCGAGGCAGCTTTGACAGAAATAGAGAAAGCTAAAAGATTCGGATTTACAGAGGGTGAGCTCGATCGTGCCAAGACCAATATGATTGCAAATGCTGAAAGGGCTACTTCCAATGCTGAGAGTCGTAAGAATGGTGAGTACGTACGGGATTATATGACTGATTTCTTCATGGACTGGCCCTTCATGACTCCCGCTTATAAAGAAGAACAGATAAAAGGTTATCTTCCTTTTCTTTCCCTGGAGGTAATAAATGCATTCCTCAAGAGTATCTCTTATGACAAGAATGTAGTGGTTCTCTATCAGGCACCCGAAAGGGAAGGCCTCGTGCATCCCGTAGAACAGGATTTCATAACCATAATCGACAAAGTGAAGAATGCTGAAATGGAATCAGACCTTAAGGATGAGGAGTTAGGAGAACTTGTAGATGCTTCTCTTCTTATAGGCAGTAAAGTGAAAGAGGAGAAGGAGGGTCTTTTCAATTCTACAGTTTGGATCCTTGAAAACGGCATCCGCGTGGTTATAAGACCTTCAGACTACAAAAAGGAGGAGGTGACATTCCGTCTTCAGGTTCCCGGTGGAAAATCCCTGATTGCAGAATCCGAAATTCCTTCGCTTGACGATAATATGCTCATGTTATACAACAATTTGGCGGGTGTTTCTCATTTTCCTTCGACAGCATTAAGTAAAATGCTTACCGGTAAAATAGTCTCCGAATCACCCTTTATCGGTGATGAATTCCACGGAGTGAGCGGTCAATGCGCACCTAAGGATTTCGAGACACTGATGCAGCTGGTATATCTTCAGGTGACCGAGCCCAGGTTTGTGGAAGAGGAGATCGCTCCTGCATTCGCTCAGATGAATGCCATTGTCCCCAATCTCTCCAAACAGCCCAATTATATTCTTAGTGAAGCATTCCTCAAGACTGCATACGGAAACAGCCCCCGCAGGCAGCTTATCTCTATGGATATGGTGGGCAAGATGTCCGTAGCTTCCCTGGAGCAATCTTACAAGACACTATTCTCCAATATGGCCGGTGCTTGCGTTTATATTACCGGTAATGTAGACCTTGAAACCATTAAGCCGTTGGTGGAGAAATATCTTGGCTCTCTTCCCACAAAAGGTGAGGGGAACGCATATATTGACCATAATCTCCAGGTGGTGCCCGGAAAAGTGGAGAATATCTTCAATGCTCCTATGACTACTCCTAAGAGCAGCGTATTGCTGATCTATAGTGGTGATGTAGAGTATAATCTCGAGAACGGAATTACAATGCAAGCTTTCCGCTATACTCTTGACCTGATCTATACCGAGACTATTAGGGAGGAGGAGGGTGCAACCTACGGTGTGGGCACACAAGGTTCCGTATCAGCTATCCCTCAGAATAGGGGTGAGATGATCATTCAATTTGATACCGACCCCGCCAGAGCGGAAGAGATGATCAAACTGGCGATTCAAGGTGTCGAGGATATAGCGAATAACGGTCCTACCGAAGAGCAGATGGTTAAAGTCAGGGAAAATTTCCTGAAAAATGTCTCCGAATCTCGTATTAGCAACAGTTACTGGTCAAACAACCTGCGTCAGTATGACCTCACAGGAGTGGACCAGGACACTGAGCGTGAAGCAGTAATCAACTCCCTTACTGCTGAAAAAGTGAAGAATTTTGTTTCGGAATTCATCGGTCAGGGCAACTTCGTCAAGATTGTGATGAACCCGGAAGAATAGTTGTTGGCTGTTGGCCGTTGGCTTTTAGCCAACGGCCAATGGCTGATGGCTAGGCATGGTGGAGACATTATGAATCTGAAACGCATTTCAAGGCTTTTACCGTTAGCTTTGTTGCTGGTTCTGGTTTTGCCCTTTATTTCTTATGGTCAGGATTTGGCAGAAAATAGTATTCTTGGTATTTGGATGGACGAGAGGGGCGAAACCAAGTCTGAGTTTTATCGCAATGATGATGGCACTTTCGGTGCAAAAGTCCTTTGGCATGTAAGCCCTAAAAAACAGGATCGTGTCGGCCTTGTCTTCATCAAGGATATGACTTACAACGTTTCCGACAGCACCTGGACAACCTCTTATATGTACTCGCCCGACCACCGATTAACTGCCAGAGGTACCCTATGGATTAAGGATGGTATCCTTTATGTCAAAGGTCGCAAATTTGGCATTTCAGCCACTCGCCGTTTCTTTCGCATTGAGTAGCCATACTGCCCACAAATCAGATGGAAGTTTAGACAAAACCGTCCAGGAGGCTCAGACGGGAGCCGTGAATTTCCGGGACAGAGGTTTCTGCGATAATTTGTCGGGCGTTTTCGGGAGTGATTCCCGCGCCGGCCATTATCAATGTGCCACTACCCACACTCATTTGTACCATTTGAGCAATGGTATCTCTTCCTTCGAATGCCGACTTTGCTCCTCCCGAAGTTAGCACGCGATCTGCGCCAAGGTCAATTACCTTCTCCAAAGCCTTGAAAATATCCCTTGAACGATCAATTGCCCGATGAAAGGTAGTCGATAGGCCATACTGGCATGCAGCGGCGAACATTTCGCTGCAAGCGCCATACTCTATGGAACGATCACGTGCAAGTGCGCCTATGACCACACCGTCCATCACCTTACCCTCCTCCGTAATCAAAGAGCCGCAGAACTCAATATCTTTCAGGATACGGGAAATCTCGGCAGCAGAATAGCAGAAATCCCCTCCGCGTGGCCTTATAAGTACGTTGAGTCCAATATTCAACTGCCTACGCGCTTGTTCAATCTCTTCATAAGATGGTGTTATCCCTCCGATAGAAAGGTTGTTGCAGAGTTCCACCCTTATGGCCCCTTTCTCCTGCGCCTTGAGCGCAATTTCGATATTTTCAGAACAAATCTCTATCAGCATAGTACAAATATAGGTCATTTTTCGTAAATTGCAGAGTTATCCTCAAAGAGCGACAATACACAAAGAGATAATACAAAGATTGACAATTAAAATTCCTTTAATATGAAAATCCTCCGCACTATTACAACCGCAGCAATGGTCGCTGCGACTACACTGATACTTACCTGCTGCGCCTCTCCGGAAGCTCGTCTGCGCGCTATCACTGAGCGGGACCTTACGGAAAAACTGGATTTGCTGCAATACCGCTCGGATTTTGATGCAGTGTTGGAACTCTGCGAAACCGATCAGGAGCGTGATGCAATTAAATTTCTCTACGCATATATGCCGCTTGGTGACATTGCCGATTATGACGCTAAACTTTATATAGAGGGTGTCAGGAGCGCTTTCAAGGCACGCGAAGAGATGCCCTGGGGCAGTAGTGTGCCGGATGATCTCTTTAGGCACTACGTTCTTCCGCTCAGAGTCAACAATGAAAATCTCGATTCGGCCAGGACCGTGTTCTACCGGGAACTTAAGCCGAGAGTAGAGGGACTCTCCATGTACGATGCGGTACTGGAGGTCAACCACTGGTGTCACGAAAAGGTGACATATACTCCGAGTGATGCACGTACCTCAGCTCCTCTGGCTACGGTACGTACCGCATACGGTCGCTGCGGCGAAGAGTCCACCTTTACTGTGACCGCTCTGCGTGCTGTTGGTATCCCTGCGAGGCAGGTCTATACTCCGCGTTGGGCCCATACCGATGACAATCATGCCTGGGTAGAGGCCTGGGTAGATGGCAGGTGGCACTATCTGGGCGCTTGTGAGCCTGAGGCCCGTCTCGATGTTGCCTGGTTCAGCTCCACAGCCCTGCGTGCTTTGCTGATGCATAACCGGAGCTTCGGACGCTATTCCGGTAGTGAGGATGTCATACAGAATACCGATTGCTTTACAGAGATCAATGTAACAGCAAATTACACATCGACGGAGCGACTGACGGTCTGTGTGAGGGATTTATCCGGCGCTGTGGTGCAGGATGCCTTGGTGGAGTTTAAGATATACAATTATGCAGAATTTTACAGTGCGATAAGAGTTTTATCCGATGCCCGTGGATGTGCCTCTGCAATTCTCGGCAAGGGAGATGTTCTGGTGTGGGCCTCCAAAGGCGGCTCTTATGGATATGTAAAGGCACGGGCAGGAGAAGAGGGGGATGAAGTTACTATAATACTTGATCACAAGGTAGGTGATTGGTTTCATGATGAAATTGATATCGTACCTCCGACGGGAGGAGAGGTTCCTGTGGTTATATCCCCCGAAGAGAAAGCAGCCAACGACCTGCGTCTTGCCTATGAGGATGCCATTCGCAACAGCTATGTCTCCACTTTTGTAAAGCCTTTGGCAAATGATCCCGAAAATGGTTTTCTGGTAGCATCCAGAGGCAATTGGAGGGAGATTTCCCATTATCTTGAGCAGATTAAATCGGGTAGCAAATCCCGTTATCGTGACGGTATTAGTTTGCTAGGACTCATAACTGAAAAAGATCTGCGCGATACCCCTGCTTCCGTACTTCTCGATCACCTGAACAACTTCTGTGGGGTAGACGGAATGTATCCGCAGCAGCGGGAGATATGGTACCGCTATGTACTTAATCCCCGTATTGGCAATGAATTGCTCAAGAGCTGGAGAGGGAAATTCCAGACTCTCGAGATTTCGGCCTCTCTGGCCTCGGGAAAAGAGATTGCATGTTACGTCCGCGATAATATCAAGGTGCTAGACCGCTACAATCCTCAGCGCATTCCCATGACCCCTTTGGGAGTCCATTCTCTTCAGGCTGCGGATGCCTTCTCGCGAGATTGCTATTTTGTGGCACTTTGCCGCGCCCTTAACATTCCGGCGCGGATAGAGGAGATAAGCGGCAAGGTACAGTACTACGATTCAGGGTACTGGATTGATGCCGCCACAGAACTCTCATCCGAGAGCGATGATGCCCCTGTGTCGAAGGTGCCTTCCGGCTTCCTGATGCTCACCGACAGTAACCTCGACAATATTGAAGACCCTAAATTTGAGTCACACTTCACTATCGCTTCGCTTGAAGGCGGCCGCATCAACACTCTGAATTTTCGCGATAAAGAGGGCATAGAGGGGACAATGAGTGTGCGAAATGTATTCAAAGAGCCTGTAGAACTCGATTGCGGCAGTTATCTGCTCACTACGGGTACACGTATGGCGAGTAGCAAGGTTCTTTCAGGATTATATTCCTTCAATATAGAAGAGGGGAGTACCACCACTATTGATCTTCGTCTGAGAGAAGATGATGACGATTTGCAGGTTCTGGGCAATTTCTACGCAGATCCCCTCTTGCCGCTTACAGGCAGGGGGATGTATATTCTTGCATTCGTAAGGCCCTCACACGAACCGAGTGATCATATTATCCGTACTCTCTTTGCCCATGAGTGGACCATTCCGGTGATTCTCTTCTTCAACTCTGAAGCAGAGATGTCCCGTTTCAATGTAGAGTTGTTTCCTCAGATACCACACAAAGTATCAGTTGCAACCGATGACAACAACACATTGACTGCCATTTGCGATGCGATGAAACTGGATCCCAAACATCTCAAAATGCCCCTGGTGGTAATAGCGGACAGTTTTGGCCGAATTTTCCTTACCTCCGACGGCTACTCTACCACTCTGCTCGATCAGCTTGTAAAGGCTGAGCGTTAGGGGAGTTGTGCTCCGTAGCCCCGGACTGCACCGAAGAATTTAAGCGCATCTTCAAAAGGATATCTGTTGGCAAACATAGATGCGGAAGAGTCGATGGTGCCCTGCATATTCATACCCATAGCCTGGCGGAAAACATTTGCGCCGGAGTTGGGGTCGAAATTGGTCTTTTCATTATATGCAGCCTCGATAAAGCCTTTGAGATAGGGCTCATTGAGGGCACCGTTGAAGATAGAGGGATCGGATACGGACTTGTTGCCGGAAACCTCTGCAAGTTGTTCTACATCGTCAAAGTCCTTTACCCATACTCTTAGGAACATACCGCCCCCGGGGAGACAAATGTCAGCCTGTTTGTTGAGGAAGAATAGAGAGTTTTCGCAAGTCGTTACCTTCTCACGCTCCCTGGCGGCATTGCTGTCAATACGGCAACGGTCAAGACCGGAGAAAATGCTGCAGCCGATAATATTATGGTCAAGGTAGCTGTGTACACCATTCATATAACGATAGCCGTAACCCATATCAGCCATATCTTTAAGACGCGACCAGGTGAAAAGGACTGTGTTATTTGTGAATTTTACCTCACAATACTCTGTTGCATAGCTGCCGGATACCTCCATTGCGGCCATACGTATGTTGATGAAAATGCAGTTGTCAACCTCCATTTTGCCTTTGAACATACCCCTTATACCATAGTTGGGACTGTTGACGAATGCGCAGTTGCGGACCTTTATATTACAGGTAGGATTGTCCAGATAGATCAGGGCAGTCTCAGTGGTATATACCTTCTCTTCAAAGTTGGCTCCTCCGATACCTGCCGTACCGATAGGCTGCATCATCGGACTCTCAACTCCCTCTGGCTTGCCTTTGCCGGCCGGATTGTATGCAACGGAATTGCCTCTGTCGATCAGCAGACCGTCAATCACCACTTCGCCGCCATGGGTGCCTTTGATCTGGATTGTACCGCCACCTTTAGCGGTACCATTGGAAGTAGCGTCCGGCTGTACCATTGAGCGATATTTCAGAATATCTCTGGTAGAGAAATCATCGGAATAGCCTCCCATGATGGTTAAAGGCTTATCAATGACAATATTGCCGGAGTTGAGCATTCCAAAATAGTTGCCTTGTGCCACGAGAATAACATCTCCGGGCTTAGCGTTGTCAATCGCTTTTTGGAGATTCTTGTAGGGCTTTGCCTTGGAGCCGTCATTGCGGTTTGAACCGGTGAGGCTACTCACATGGATGGCATTTCCGCTACTGAAACTACCGGTGTTTCTGTTCTCTTTGTTGTCGGATTTTACTTCGCTGGAAACAGCTTCTTTGGCTTTGTTGAGAAAACCGCCCAGCCTGCCCTGTCCCATTGCCGTCGTTGCAACTGCAAATGCAAGGACGAATGTCAAAATTTTTTTCATGTATGAAATGGATTAGTTAGATGTATTCTGTTAAAAATTAAAACGAGGTTCCTAATATTGATGCGGCCTGATTATACTGAAGCGCCCTGGCCTGCTCTGAAGGCTTTGAGGTTAGCCTCCACGACCTCTTCTCCCTTGTCGGAAAATATTCTGCGGATACCCTCCTCAAACTTCTGCGATTCCATTCCCAGAAGGTGACTGCAGGCACCCAGAAGGACAATATTAGCCCCACGAGGGTTACCCACGTCACGTGCGATGGTATCCACATCCACCAGAATGGTGTTTTTTATTTTGCGGAGTTCCTCCATTAGCGATTCTATCTGAGGATAGTTTGGAATGTTGATAAACGGGGTAGTGTTGGTTACAATCCACCCCTCTTTGGAGAGCCATGGGAGGTATCTGAGCGCTTCCATCGGCTCGAGCGAGATGATTATGTCTGCGCAACCTTTTGGTATCAGGTCGGAAGCTATGGGGTTGGAACTTATGCGGAGATTGGACTGCACATCTCCACCCCTCTGGCTCATGCCGTGGACCTCGGCTTGTTTAATGTTGAAGCCCTCCTTGAGAGCTGCTTCTCCGATGACGGCAGCGATGGAGAGAATTCCTTGTCCTCCCACACCGGCGAGTATTATATCTTTTTTCATTGTTTTCTCTTTTTTGCGTGACGTTTGGCGGTCTGAATACATTCCCTTCGGGGAATGATAACCGACAGACCTTTGTATTCTATCTCTTCTCGAATAATGCGTGTAATCTCGGGCATATTCTTCGGCAGAGGTATCACAGTACGGATGTGAGCGGGATCAACTCCTACGGCAGCACAGATAGCTTCCAGCTTACCTGTGCCCGCGGAATCCTGTCCTCCGGTCATACCGGTAGTGAGATTGTCTGAGATGACCACCACGATATTGGCATTGACATTGGCCGCATCAAGCAGACTTGTTATACCTGAGTGGGTAAAAGTGGAGTCGCCTATAACCGCTATGCTTGGCCATAAACCGGCGTCTGCCGCTCCTCTGGCAACGGTTATGGAGGATCCCATATCGATACAGGAGCTGATGGTCCTGAAAGGAGGCAGCGCTCCGAGAGTATAGCAACCGATGTCGCTGAAAACTTTGTGACCCGGATAGTCTGTGAGCACTTCATTTAACGCAGTATAAACATCTCTGTGTCCGCAACCCTGGCAAAGAGCGGGAGGTCTTGGCACCACCACGCTGCTCGGCAGGTTAGTTTCATGCGCAGGCAGTCCAAGAGCAGCTCTGACTGAGTTCGGATTAAGCTCTCCCATTCTCGGCAAAGCACCGCTTAGACGTCCGAGCACCTTTACAGGTGTGGGGAGGATACCTTTAATCATCTCTTCAAGCAACGGTTGTCCCTCCTCTATAACGAGGATTGAATCGCACTCTGAGGCCATTTTGCGTATCAGGTCCGATGGTGCCGGATATTGCGAAATCTTGAGTATAGGATGTTTGTAGTTCATCACTACATTCTCCCTGAGATAATTATATGCGATGCCGCAGGCAATCACTCCGAGACTCTTGTCGGGAGCGTCGAGATAGCGGTTCCATCCCTCTTTCGATGCGCTGATGCGTTCGAGCTCCTCATAACCGGATATCACCTGAGGATATTTGCGGCGTGCGTTGGCCGGAAGCAGTATCCAGGAGGAGGGGTCTTTCGGAAATGTGAGTTTCTCCCTGCGAGGAATGGGCTTCGTAGCCACCTCTACCACTGCCCTCGAGTGGGCCATTCTGGTGGTAAGCCTCATCATCACGGGGATATTGTTCTCCTCCGACAGGCGGAAACCATACTCCATCATATCGTAGGCCTCCTGCTGATCGGATGGCTCCAATATCGGAATAAAGGCAAATTTGCCATAAAAGCGGCTGTCCTGTTCATTCTGCGAGGAGTGCATCGAAGGGTCGTCCGCAACCACCACAATCACGCCTCCGTTTACTCCGGTAATTGCGGAATTGACAAAGGCATCGGCAGCCACATTCAAGCCTACGTGCTTCATACATACAAGCGCACGCTGTCCCACGTAAGAGACACCCAGGGCCGTCTCCATCGCGGTCTTTTCATTGGTACACCATGTAGAATGAATACCGGCCTCACGTGCCGTCTCACTGCCTTGAATATACTCTGTAATCTCGGTGGAGGGTGTCCCCGGATAGGCATAAACGCCGGTAATTCCGGCATTTATAGCTCCCAGCGCCACCGCTTCATCACCCAATAGCAATTGTTTAACTTTCATTATCTATTATTTTTTCATTCAATTTTCAAATATAGCAAATAAATGCAATATAACATTGGAATAAAATTCTAAAATTACTTACATATTTGCGTATTTACAACCCCTAACATATCAAATTCTCACAAAAACAGCTAGTTAGACCTTTAAATCATTAGAGTGAGAAAATAAAAACTCCCCGAATTCTCGAGGAGTTTGTTTCTAGAAGATTAGAATTCTAGATATATATTCCCAATCGTCATTTCTAACTCAAAATTTCAAACACGCAACTCGCACCGCGTAACACGCACCCCATACTCCAAAACTCATCCTTCCCGCATTTTGCGGGCAGCTATTTCTCTCTGGCGACAAATTTCTTTCCAGGAAGGAGCTTTGACAAGTTGCGAGTTGAGTTCGCTGATTACTTCAGGAATGTCAATGCCTTGAGGGCACATTTGACTGCATGCACCGCATCCTATGCAGTTTGAAGGGTGACCTTCTTTAGGAAGCGATTCGATGCGCATAAGAGGAGTGAAGGTGGTCTCGACGGCGAAATCGTTGCGTGCCTGGATCAGAGTGGGGATATCCAGTCCCATAGGGCAGGCCGGAGTACAATAGTTGCAGGCTGTGCAGGGCACGGAGTCTTTCATTTGTTCAGCAAGAGCATAGAGACGGTCGCACTCTTCTTGGCTGAGCGGTGTTATACGGTTGAATATCTCGATATTCTCTACCATCTGTTGTTCGTTTGACATACCACTGAGGATCATAGTGACCCCGGGGATGCCGGCCACCCACCTGAAAGCCTCCTCAGGTGTGGCGATGGAGAGAAGCTTGCCGCCGCGTAATGGTTCCATCACCCAAATGGGAATATCTCTCGAATTGAGCAGTTCTACCTTTTCCCGCGCTCTCTGGAGTGACCAGTCTAGGAAATTGAGCTGTATCTGACAAAACTCCATATGCTCTCCATAGGGAGAGTCGAGAAAACGCTTGAGTGTTTCAAGCTCCGCATGCGCTGAAAAACCGAGATGACGGATACGACCCATCTCCTTCTGCTTCAGGAAATATTCCAGAATCCCCCACTTCGGGTCAAGATAGATATCTATACAGGTCTCATGTATATTATGCATAAGGTAGAAATCAAACCACTCCACCCCGCACTTACGCAACTGGTCCTCAAATATTACTTCAGGATTGTATTCGGATGCTATCTGGTGGCCGGGATACTTATTAGCGATGTACCAGTTTTCGCGCGGGTGACGGCGCAATGCCTCACCGGCAACAACCTCCGACAGACCTCCGTGATAGGGATACGCGGTATCAAAATAGTTGATTCCATGCTCAATTGCATAGTCTACCATACGGAAGGTGACCTCACTATCAATCTCACCATCAGGTGTCACAGGTAATCTCATCAGACCGAATCCCAGAAGGGAAAGCCGGAGTTCTTTGAAGTTGGAGTATTTCATTGTCTCTTTTTTTCGATTATCCTTGTAAAGGTAGGTTTTTAAATCGAAAAATTCAACAAATGACTAACACTATGACAGCCTTTAGAACACTACAAATCTCCAATATCAATCATCGCGCAATACTTAATTGTTATTTTATGGTATAAAAGATAAAAAAGGGTTGGGACTTTGTTGTGTCCCAACCCAAGGTTTATGCAGTGATAGTCAGACAATAGGCCTGATTAATCAGCCGAAGGCATAACCCCATGCCTCTTAAAGGCGGCCGGGGTAATCAATCCGACTATTACCGGGACACCAAGCGAACGGAGTGCCTTCTGGTGCTGTTGTAGCTGACGCTGTACGCGTAGTTGCCGTTGAAGAACATGTTCCACACGTTGCTGCCGCTGTCCACCGTGGACGACCAGTAGTCGCTCCACTCGCCTTGGTGGATGGGCGTGCCCGTGGAAGTCCTATACCCCGCCGCCGGGAACACGCGCGAAACCACGGCAACGCTATTCCAATCGGCATCTTTTGCCTGTTGAATCGTGTATTGTGTGGCGGTTTTCTTCATATCGACTACCATTCGGGCATTCGGGTTACCGGCAACCAGGTTCTCCTTCCGGAAACGAACTATCGCGTATAATGTCGGGTTGGATTGGTGCGTGTAGGTTAACGTGGCGTAAACCACACTGCCAATATTCTCAAAAGTACCGTTCATGGTATAACTTTCACCGCCAACAGTTACAGCTGCGTTACTGAGTGTACGAGTACTCCAAGTGTTGTTGAAATTAATATAAGTGTTCGATTCCGGGATAATGGCTCGCCACTCTTGAATAGTGGGCAGGTAGTAATCCTTGCCGCCAAGCGTGGCCGGGGTGGTGTTGTATGCTGTCATGGCATCATTCCAATCAAAGAGATACTCCCCTGTGGCGTCGTGATCTGCCTCGAAGGTGCCGGTGAGGTTTGCCATGTTGTGCTCGGCAAAGTAGCTGAGCGGGTTGATCCAGTCGATCGCCGGACTCCAGTTGTTTATAGCACCTTTGTAGCGGTCTCCTGCTGCATAGTTCTTTTCAGTTGTAACTGTGTTGCTTTGGAAAGACAATTGCTCTCCGTACAGTGCTACCATATATTTTCCACCTGCGATTATCTTCATCGCTGCAGGGTCAAAAGAGAGGTAAGCGGTAAGACTACTGTTAGTTGCTGAGAAGGTTACTCCGGTTACGTGAAGAGTCATCGATTTAAAGACCCCCGTTGCCGTCTCTTCCGTCCAGTCAATGTGACTGAGCGTCCCTACTTCTTGCGGCACGTTGGTGAGATCAAATCTGATGATGCTGCTTTTCAAGACCAGGGAAAAGGTTTGATTGAGAGGGTTGGCCGTTTCGTCGTACAATAGCAGCTTTTTGCTGAGATGTGCCGTTGTACCATTTCCGCTTTGTGTCTGCTGCCAGAAGTTATCGGCAAGTTGCACATTTCCGTTATTATCCAGCACGATGGCCTCTGCCGGATAGTAGGCCTTGTAGATGTCGGCACCCTTTACCTCTGTTCCTCTAAAATTATTGCCTCCGTCGTATTCGAAAGGAGCACAATCTATATAGGTTCCACCTGCGTCATATCCTGCCAGCAGTAGTTTGTCACCGGACTCCCATGCGAGTTTGCGTGTGCCGTCGTTGTATGATACGCGTGTATCCGGTGATATATTGGCGCTTATGGTCACGATCTTTCCCACTTCCTTCTCAGGTTCGGGAATAGGTTCAAGCGTACAGCCCGCCACCATTATGGCAAGCAGTGTAATAATAAATAGTTTTAACTTCATAGTTATGTGTTTTGTTTTTTAATTGCTAATTGTTAATGGTTAATTGCCAAAAACTAACGGCCAATTGTCAACAGCTAATAACTAACAAACCTACCAGGCATCTCCTCCGTCTCCAACGTCAGGCAGACTTGCCGTGAGGATATTTTGGGTAAGTTCAATTTCAATGACTTCGATATCGGGCGCGATATACACTCTCGTTGCCAAATCAATGTTGACTTCTTTTTTCATAATTTGTAGGGTTTAAAATGATTGTCTGTTTTTTTATTGTTTTCGTAAGAAGAGCTTACAGAGTCACTTCGCAGCAAAGCCGATTATTGCAGCAAAACGATTCGGTTATTACGGAAAAAAGAAACTTCCTGTTGGCTCCGACGGGGCCAACAGAACTTGGAGATCGGATAGGGTGTAAGTGCCGTTATACGTGCACGGATGGGGATGGTAAATATCTCTATATCAGCAAGATAGAGTGAATATGCGGACAATTGCCCGCATTGACATAATGCAGTATTAAGTTGTAGCGCACTCATGGATAAAGTTCCCCGTTTATCTATCTGAGTATTTAGGGGTAAAATTAAATAGAAAAAATAAAACGACAAAATACCAAAGTAAAACAATCAAATAGTTTCCAGCCATCGACTCCTAACCCATCCGGCCTCCAAGTCCTAACCCAGAAATCTAACTCATAACTCGGCACTTATAACTAAAAAATTCTTACCTTTGAAAATTAACCGGAAAAAACCAAATCATTATGTATAAAGACGATAAATTGTATGTAGCCCATTCGGCCAACGGCCCGATATATCTTCAGGGTAAGATGGCAAACAGGCACGGACTGATAGCCGGTGCCACAGGTACGGGAAAAACCGTCTCCCTGCAGGTGCTGGCGGAGACATTTTCCCAGGCGGGAGT
>JAKQLB010000262.1 GCA_029567375.1 Bacteroidota bacterium
GAAACGAGCACATGTGGTCGGAGATATGCCTTTCATGTCCTACAATGTCTCCAAAGAACAAGCGATCACAAATGCTGGTATTCTATATAAAGAAGGAGCTTGCGATTCGATAAAGCTCGAGGGCGGACAGGAAATGGCAAAGACAATTGAGGCAATAGTCCGCGCAGGTATTCCAACTTTTGGTCACATTGGGCTTACTCCTCAAACCGCAGGCATGCTCGGCGGTTTCAAAGTGCAAGGCAAATCCCTCGATGCTGCTAGAAAGCTGATCGACGATGCGATAGCCGTGGATGAGGCTGGCGCATTCGCTATAGTCTTAGAATCCATTCCTCGGCAACTTGCAAAAATCATCTCCCAGAAAGTGAAGGCTATAACCATAGGTATTGGTGCTGGCATGGAATGCGACGGCCAGGTGCTTGTCTTCCATGATATCCTTGGACTTTTCAAGAGATTTACACCAAAGTTTGTCAAAGTGTATGCAAATGCTTGGGATTACGAACTTAAGGCTATAAAGGATTATATTGATGAAGTAAGAGAACAAAAATTCCCATCTGATGAATTCACATATACAATGAAAGAAGACGTACTCAACGAACTCAAGAAATATGCCGGAATCTAGCAGCAAAAAGAAAGCTCCTAAAGATAATCGAGAATTAGGATAATTCAAAAACTATAAATGCCTGCAGGGCTCGATGAGCGCTACAGGCATTTATAAATTATGGACTAAAGGAATTTTATCTTTTATTTCTTATCTGGGAAAGATATTGTTCCATCCCAACTGTTGAGAACTTTGCCTTCTCGAGCTTCCTCTTCAGAGAACCAATGAGAAGTAACACTCTTCAATTCTGTGTAAAACCTCACTCCGTCTGTACCCATGGTATGCAGATCCCCAAAAAATGAATTCTTATGCCCGGTAAAACCAAATACGCTCAATGGTACTGGAATGCCTACATTTATACCTACCTGCCCCCCATGAGTCCTCTTCGCAAATTCCCTAGCATAATATCCACTCTGCGTATATATCACCGAGCCATTTCCAAATTCACTCGAGTTCATGAGCTCTAAGCCTTCCTCGAAATTCTTCACTCGCTTCACACAGAGTACCGGCCCAAAAATTTCCTTCCATCCTACGCTCATCTCTGGCTTAACATGATCCAGAATCGTCGGCCCTAGATAAAAGCC
>JAKQLB010000266.1 GCA_029567375.1 Bacteroidota bacterium
AGGCACTACTCGACTTTGTCAATTACTGAACTTTGCAACTTGCCGATAAAAGACCTTGCAGAAGATAACGCGGTCCTCTTTTTGTGGACCACATCACCGAAGTTATTCGATTCCTATGAGGTAATTAAAGCTTGGGGATTCGATTACAAAACCTCTTTCGTTTGGGACAAAGTTAAGCACGTTATGGGGCACTATAACAGCGTCCGTCATGAATTTCTTCTTTTATGCGTAAGAGGAAGTTTCCCGAAACAATCAGATACTTTGCACGACAGCGTTATTGAGATTGAGCGGTCGGATGAACACAGCGAAAAGCCGGAGTACTTCAGACAGCTTATTGAGGATATGTATCCAATATCAAAGCGAATTGAACTGTTTGCAAGACAACGCGCTGAAGGTTGGGATGCCTGGGGGAACGAGTTATGACATATCAGGAAAAAATCGCGTTTTACGAAAAGGAACGTGAAGGGCAAAGATTACTTGACGTCTATTACATCAGTCGGAAGCACGAAGTAGACCGGACTGGAAGTTGTAAAGACTTTGACTGCATCCTAGATGGTGCAGAAAAAGTTGAGGAAAAAATTCGCAGCAAAGAGAGAAAGGACGTGTTGATCGAGGTGATTCAAGATATGAGCACATATTCACCGGGCTGGTTTTATGAAACAAAGTGCGATTACTTGCACTATGTATTCATGAATGATACAGGAACAAAGATTACTTCCTTTTACCGCTTTGATTGGCCAAAGCTGAAAGGATGGTTTATAGGGGAATATCTGAAGACAAAACACTTTCCGGAAAGTATTGTTAGCACAAAGGGGTGGGGAATAACTTTGAATATATCTGTTCCGATAGACCAGATACCCAGCTATATGTATTTTCAAGACAGACCGGAAGAGGCGGAGTAATGGACTTGCGCGATTACTACCGAATGATGGCGGCTGACATATCCGATGAGGATATGCGCAAAGCCGCACAATTTTTATCCGACCATATTGGCAAGGCGAACGCGGTTAGCAAGCACGACCTGACGCTCGCGCTTTACGGCAAAACGACCGACAGCACGGAGCGCAAGGCACGCGAGGTGATGATGCGGCTGGTGACGGAATGCGGCATTGCGATCGGGTCAAACTCAGGCTCGTCCGGCTATTACATCTGCGAGACGGAGACTGAAAAGAGCGAGTGCATTGCCGAACTGAAGTCCAGGGCGCGCGAGCTGAACGAACGCGCGTATAGCCTGTTCAGCGTCAGCCTGCCAAGTCCGACCACTATCAACCGGCTGCAGGGGGGGCTGTTCTAATGGCGAATAAACGAATGATTAGTTCTACCACCTGGA
>JAKQLB010000171.1 GCA_029567375.1 Bacteroidota bacterium
GTCGAGGGAGTTTCGCTCCTTACCTGGGAGCTCCCCGCATATGCATCCAGAGGCACTATTACACTTAGTGGCAGTGCCGAGATATATGGTTTCCTAATGGATGGCGAAAGTGGAATTGCACTGGACAACGCACCTCTCAGAGGCAGTTCGGGTACTATATTTACCCGTTTAAGTAAATCTGTGATGAAACAATCCTTCGATCTGCTCGATACCCGTATGATCATATTGCAATTTGGCGGCAACCGCGCCGTGAGCGTCAGCAATGAGAAGCATATTTCAAACTATTTGCGTCAGCTCGAAAAGCAGATTGATTATTTCCACGAGGTGGCTCCTAATGCAGAGATTCTCTTTATAGGTCCTTCGGATATGGGCAGGAGCGTGGAGGGACGTGTCGCTACCATTCCCATGCTGCCGGCTCTGAATGACTCCCTAAAGGTGATGGCTCTTAGCAAAGGTGCCGCATATTGGGATCTCTTCAATATGATGGGTGGAGAAAATTCAATGGTGCGCTGGGTGAAGCATAGTCCTCCACTTGCGAGCAGCGATTATATCCATTTTACCACAAGGGGTGCGGAATATGTCGGGATGGCGTTTGCAAGAGCTTTTGAAGTGTGCTACAACTTCTACAAACTCAGGCAGGAGCTGGATCCGGAGATGGTATCTGCCTATATGGAGAGTGAAGAGCTATCCGAAGTTTCCTTTGACGACACAGGAGAGAATGATATTGATAAAATTTTGGTAGGAGAATGAGTGGGAGACTAAAATCATTGATGGTATTGTCAGCGACTGTGCTGCTTGCAGGATGGTGTAATGAGGCCATTGCACAAAGCCTTCACAAACCCATTCCCAACTATATGTTTACTCATTTCGATGAGAATGCAATCACATTTCCCTCGGGAGACAGCACGGATTTCGTGAGATTTTTTCGTAAACTCGATACCCTTTTCTTTTTAGGGGAAGGGGATGTCAATATAGTCCATATCGGCGGTTCGCATGTACAATCAGGTACTTTTTCCAACAGGATGCGCCGCAATCTGCTTTCGATGCGTTATGGCATTGAGGGGGGTAGAGGAGTGGTTTTTCCATTTTCCGTGGCTAAAAGCAACACACCAACCAGTTATTTCAGCAGTTATACCGGAAAGTGGGCCGCTTGCCGCAATTCTCAGCCAAAGACGCCTCTTCGCATGGGTCTGACAGGAATGGCGGCCTCCACCTCCGATCCTTCCGCCACAGTGACAATTGTTTCACGCGAGCGCAATCCTATGGGCTCTCCGCATGATTTTCGTTTTGACAGGGTACAGGTGCTGGGACGTTCCGACAGTGATACGCTTGTACCGGTGGTTCATCTGGATACGCTGACGCTTTGGCCCCTCTCCCACGATCCTGATAGGGATCTTTATGAGTTTGAGTTGCCTTCTCTGACCGATTCTCTGGTTCTGGGTACCAGCGGAGTGCCCGGAGAGTGGAATCTAACTGGGATTGTGTTGGATCATAGCCGTCCGGGGCTTACCTACCATGGGATCGGAGTCAACGGTGCCAGCCTCAATTCTTATTTCAAGTGTGAGGATTTCGAGAGGGATTTAGCCTTGCTCAAGCCCGATTTGATAATTTTTGCCATAGGCATCAATGATGCAAATACCCCCAATTTCAATAAGGAACGGTTTGTTTCCAACTACATACAAATGGTGGATATGGCCCGTAGGGTAGCACCCGATTGTGCCATACTCTTTGTGACTAATAATGACAGTTTTAGGCGTTCCCGCCGTTCCTATTATCTCAATCAGAACGGCCCCGTGGTGCAAGATGCCTTCTATGGACTAGCACGCAGATACGATGCGGGCATATGGGACCTTTTCAGAATAATGGGCGGACTGAATTCGATGAAGCAGTGGGAAAGCGCCGGCCTGGCCAACAGAGATAAGATTCATTTTACGGAAAGCGGATATATTCTGATAGGTGACTTGCTATACAATGCATTGCTTGACCGTTATCTGGAGCATCTCAAATCGACGTCTTCAAAAAATAACAGCTTCAGATGACCGATTTTCTCCATATAGCGGCAGATTTTCTGAAAGGACTCTTCACTTTTGATCAGTCACATCCGTTGCTCTTTACGCAATTCTATTTCTGGGCATTCTTTGCGATAGTTTTCGCCCTTTTTGCCCTTTTCAAAAATAAGCTGCTTCTCAGGAACGGTTTTCTCTTCTTTGCCAGCGTCTTTTTCTATTACAAGACGAGCGGTATTTTTACCCTGATACTTCTCTTTGTGACGCTTTACAATTTCTTAGGCGCCAAATGGATGTATTCCAGAAAGAGTGACAGGGGAAAAAGGGCGGTGCTGGTAGTGAGCCTGATTGTCAATCTCTTTACATTATGCTACTTCAAATATGCATATTTCATCACGGATGTAGTCAACAACCTTTTCGGGACGGAGTTTGCGGTCTTTGATATGTTTGCAGTGGTTGGAAATGCCATAGTGGGTGCCAACCGCTTCAGTATAGATACGATTATTTTACCGGTGGGTATTTCGTTCTTTACTTTTCAGGCTATCAGTTACGTAATGGATGTTTACCGCGGTAGGGTTGCCCCTGTTCGAAACATTCTGGATTTCGGTTTCTATTTGTGCTTTTTCCCGCAGCTGGTGGCCGGTCCTATAGTTCGCGCCAGCGAATTCATACCTCAGCTGCATCGCAAATTCTTTCTCAGCCGAAGGCAGTTTGGCATAGCGGTATTTTGGATTATAAATGGTCTGGTTAAGAAAATCGTACTCAGCGACTACCTGGCCATTAATTTCATTGACCGAGTATTTGAAAATCCATTGCTCTACTCGGGATTTGAAAATATGATGGCCCTCTTCGGCTATTCGCTTCAGGTCTATGCGGACTTTTCGGGATACACAGATATAGCCATCGGCGTGGCAATGCTGATGGGTTTTTATCTTCCCCAAAACTTCAATTCGCCTTATAAGGCCAAACACCCGGGAGAATTTTGGAAAAGATGGCATATGTCCCTTTCCAGATGGCTTAAGGATTATCTCTATATCCCTTTGGGTGGCAATCGCAATGCCACTTTCGGCACCTATTGCTGTATTGTAACCATTTCTCTTATCGGAGTTTTGCTTTCAGGCTCCTGGTGGGTGGCTCTGATTGTGTCGGCCGTTGCCGTGGCTCTTCTGTTGCTGGCCCATTTCAGACCGGAGAAACGTAAGATCATTACGACCAATCTCAACTCGATGAATACGATGTTGCTGGGTGGTCTGTGGCATGGAGCAAGCTGGAATTTTATGATCTGGGGCGGTCTGAACGGCCTTGGAATGGTGATTCACAAGATATGGAAAAATTGGGGCATAGGTCTTAGGTTTTTTGTCATCGCGCTTGTTACTGCTATCTTGGGAGTTCTCTCCATGGTTGCTCCCCGTCCACTTTTCAATATGTTTTTTGTTTGGATGGCGGTGGTGATGGCAGGAAACCTCATCAAACTGGTGTATGTCCTGGCGTGTCGTCTTCGTGGTGTTAAGGCCGCTGTCGTGGCGGGGCCTGAAGGTTCAAAAGAACCTCGTTTCAGACGTCTTTCGGATATCTGGGCCATTTTCCAGACATTTGTCTTCATTACATTCACGCGTCTCTTTTTCCGCTCAGGCTCCAATCTGGATCCCGCAGAAGCCAATGAGACAGCCTGGAATACAGCCAAAAATATGGTAAATCGTATAGGCAGTAACTGGGATTTGTCGGTGATACCGCAAATTGTATGGCAATATCGCAACGTATTTCTGCTTGTGGTGATCGGCATGGCCATACACTGGCTTCCCGACCGGTTTAAACGTCGTTATCGCATTTGGTTTGCGTCTATACCGTTGCCGCTTATGGCTCTGATAGTGGCCCTGGCAGTCTTTTTCGTTTACCAGTTTATCACTGCGGATCTGCAATCATTTATATATTTCCAGTTCTAAAGATTGTCGGGATTGGCATCGGGGTTTCCCGAATTTTCAGACCCTTCGGGAGCTGCCTCCTGGATCAGCATAAAATAACGTTCTATCGTCTCACTGAATACCCTGGCCTTAGTCTCCCGCCTGGGCCCCTTATTGAGAGTTGTCTTAAAGATGACTGTGGTATCACCGTCTGCCCAGTTAGGTCTTACTATTACCCAGCGATCAGAAATACTGACGTCGGGTGTTTCTATCTCCCAGATGACATTGGAATGTATCTCCAGATATGCGCTGTCGACATTGTGGCTGAATATGATGGTGTCCTGCGAGATAGTAAGTTCTGGCAGGACATATTTTTCACAGGAAACGAACTGTGCGAGCATTATAAACAGAATAACGGCCGCAACAGCCGAAGTCAAAATGGTTTTTTTCTTTCTCATTTCAGGGCAAAGTTATAAATAATATGCACTTGTGGTGCTTTTTTTGCCATACGGGGAAGATGTTTTTCTTTTTTTACTTATATTTGTCAATTAATAATTTATGTGTGTATGCGTAAGATTATTCCAATCATGTTGGCGGTAGTGCTGATCGCAACCTCATGTCACAAGGTGGTAGACCCCGAAATTTCGGTAAATCCCTATGCTATAACTTGTGATTGTAACGGTGGCTCATTCGACGTCAATGTTTATTGCAACGTGGATTGGACAGCGGATTGTGACACACTCGGTATAACTATTTCTCCAACTTCGGGCAAAAAGGATGGTTTTGTAAGGATCTCAGTTCCGGCAACCACATCAAAGTCTACTCAGGTGGCCAGGATAACATTTACTGCAAAGGGTGAAGAGAGCTCCAGACTTGCCAAAACCGTTGTGACCATCGGTTCCTATCCCTTTGTCGGGGTTGATGTAGGGCAGCTCAATATTGCGGCCGAAGGAGGTGGAATACAATTTCAGCTGACAGCCAATCGTGAATGGAGTGCTACATGTTCAAATCCCGCATTTACATTTTCTCCGGAAACCGGAAAAGTCAATGATATCATCAGGGTTACCGCTGATGTAAACGATACCGGCTCTCCGAGAGAGTGTCTTATCACCTTTAGACTTAAAGAATACCAAAATACAACGGCACAAATAAAAATAGTTCAGCCATCTTTGTAGTACTATGAGAAAGGCTTCGCTGATATTATTCGCTTTATTCTTCTGTTTTTCCGCCTTTGCTCAGAAATATCAATTTTCGGGGAAGGTGCTTGAAAAGGGTACGGAGATTCCTGTGGAGTTTGCCACCGTGGTGATGCCGGATAAGGAGTTGTGGGCAGTAGCCAATGCAAAGGGCGAGTTCGTCATCAGCGGTGTTTCGCAAGGCAAAACCAAAGTAGAGATATCCTGTCTGGGATATGCTCCCACTACATTTGAAATAGATATTACCAAAGATCTCAAGGGTGTCACTTACTACCTGGCAGTCGATGACCTGACCCTTGAGAGCGCAGTAGTGGTTGCAAAGGAAAATACCAACAGCGCTACCACCAGCCGTCAAATTGACAGGACTGCACTTGAGCATATGCAGATGGTCAATGTCTCGGATATCTCCTCCTTGTTGCCTGGGGGAGTTTCGGCCAATAGCGGTAAACTCACCAGCTCGACCGATGCTTTCCAAATCCGCTCCGACGAGACCTCGGCCATTTCCTCTTTCGGCACGGCGGTCGAATTGGATGGTGTGCGTCTTTCAAACAACGCCACTCATGCAGGAGTATCGGGAGTTTCTACCCGCAACATCGCCTCATCCAACGTAGAGTCCATAGAGATCATAACCGGAGTGCCTTCGGTGGAGCATGGTGACATGACCAATGGAGTGGTAAAGATCAATACCCGTAAAGGGAAATCCCCCTGGATGATTACTGCAATGACCAGTCCCAATACCAAACAGCTCTCTTTAAGTAAAGGATTTGATCTAGGGGCAAAGGGTGGAGTAATTAATGCGAGTGCCGAGAGAACTACATCCGTACACGATTTGGCATCTCCATTTACCACCTATCAACGTAACGCCTTTTCATTGATCTATTCCAATTCTTTCGATGCATTTGGACAGCCGATAAGATTCTCTACCGGAGTTTCCGGCAATATAGGCGGATATGACAAGAGTGCCGACCCCGACTCATTTATGGAAACTTTTGAAAAGGTAAAGGAAAATACCATAAGAGGCAATTTTTCAATAAACTGGCTTCTCAATAAATCCTGGATTACCAATATAGAGCTCACGGGTTCGTTGGTTTATTCCGATAATCTTTCCTCATCCAGCAATAATAAATCAAGTTCCAGTTCGACATCCTCACTTCATGGAATGGAAGAGGGATATTTTGTTTCAACTCCCTATTCATCCGACCCCGATGCCGAAGTTATTTTAAGACCGGCCGGATACTGGTATGAAATTAGCCATGTAGATGATAAGCCTCTCGATTACAATCTTCATCTAAAGATAAATTGGGCTCACGATTTCGGAGGAATAGTCAACAAGTTGAAATTCGGAGTTCATTTTACCGGTAGTGGCAATCTCGGACAAGGTCTCTATTATGAAGATCTTTCAAAGGCACCGGATTGGAGGCCCTATCCCTACAAGGATATTCCTTTTGTCAATAACCTGGCGGCCTATGCTGAAGAAAATGTCACCATTCCCATTGGAACCACTTCACTCAATCTCGTAGGTGGAGTTCGCTCGGAGTGGACTATGATCAACAACTCGGGTTATGGTACAGTCAGCAGCCTCTCCCCGCGCTTCAATGCGAAATATTCCATATTAAAATATCAAAGAAGTCGTTTTCTGAGAGAACTCTCTCTACGCGGTAGCTGGGGAGTAGCTGTCAAGCTCCCTTCGGTTTCCATTCTTTACCCGACACCTTCCTATTATGGGAAACAGGTCTTTGCTCCCGGTACAATGGCGGACGGAACAGCATTCTATGCATATTACATTCTTCCGAGACAGATAGAATACAACCCCGATCTCAGATGGCAGAAGGCACAGCAGAGCGAAGTGGGAGTTGAGGCGGATATCGCAGGCGTTAAAATTTCCCTGGCGGCCTTTTACTCCAAAACCCTGGACTCTTATTTCACATATAGTGAATATGAGCCCTTTACTTACAAATGGACGGATCAACGAAGTTTGGAAGGGTGTCTGATCCCCTCTTCCGAGCGCCTCTACTCCATAGACAGGAAGACAGGAGTAGTTACCGTGAAAGATATCACAGGAAAAGTGCCGGATCAGACTCTCGCTTATACGGAGAAAAATACTTTCACCTCAAAGACCAAAGTGACAAACGAGGTGGCGCCGACCGTACGTAAAGGCATAGAATGGGTGATAGATTTCGGACAGATACCTGCCATTCGCACCTCCATTAGGATGGATGGTACTCTTTATAAATACAGGAGCACAAATGAGAACATAGTGCAGTCGTACCAGACCAACCGCACAATGTCGGATGGTATTACACCATACCAGTTTGTAGGACACTTTGTTGGCAGTGGTTCCGGAACAAGCAACGGTTCCGAGAGCCTTAAGTTGCGTAACAACATAACTTTTACGACTCATATCCCCAAGGCGCGTCTGATATTTACCCTCAGACTCGAAAGCTCGCTTTACCGTCACGATCGCAATCTTGCGGAATATAGCGGTGAACAGACTACCTGGCCTATCAGTGGTCAGGATAAAATTCCGTCAGGCACTGAGTTTTATGACATAAAGGGTCATGTCGCCAAATATCCTCTTTATTATTCCACCTTTGACGATCCTACGACTCTCATACCATTCCGTGAGAAATATCTCTGGGCTAAAGATAACAACAAGCAGCTATTTTCAGAGCTGGATGCAATGATCAATACGACGGGATACAATTATCTCTACCTTAAGAATGTCTTTTCTCCCTATTTCTCGGCCAATATCAGCGTGACCAAGGAACTAGGCAGAATAGCTTCTCTCTCGTTTTATGCCAACAATTTCTTTTATTCGACAATGAGATTCAAAACTAGCGCTTCACAGACCGATGTGTCTTTGTTTGAATCCTCATCATATATACCTAAATTTTATTATGGACTCACATTGAGGCTTAAAATTCAATAATATAAACACACAATGCTTATGAAAAAGTTTATTTCATTTTTGATGTGCAGCGTTATCTTACTTGCTGCCGTCTCTTGCGAAAGGGAGGACCCTTACAAATTGTATGATGTAAAAGTTCAGTTGGTCTATTCGGATGCTGATCCCGTAGCCGGTGTTACGGTAAATGCGGTCAATACCAATACCGGAATGATTTATGTCGGCACAACCGATGCCCAAGGTAATGCAGTTGTTCCCGCAGTTGCCGGTCTTTATGAATTTTCCGCTACTGAAACCCGTGCTGAAAGCGGTACTGCTTACTCTTTCAACGGCTTTAAACAGCAAATTGCAATTACTCATGATTATGAGAAGACTCCTTTTGTCGTTACCATCGATATGGTTGGTTCAGAGGCTAAACAGATCATTGTCAAGGAGCTTTATTCCGGCGGTTGTCAAAAAGATGACGGTTCCGGTCATTTCCAGAATGATAAGTATGTCATTCTCTACAACAACTCCACAGTTGATGCCGATCTGAAGAATCTCTGCTTTGCAATGACAATCCAATACAACTCACATGCAACGAATGTCGATGTGGTTGATGGAAAACTCACTTATGAGGCAGAAAACAGAGTACCCGCGGGACACGGCTTCTGGACATTTGCGGAGGGTAATGCTCCGGTACTCAAACCGGGTGAGGAGGTTGTCGTGGCCATAACCGGCGCTATCAAACACACCACTACCTATAGCAAATCAGTAGATCTTTCAAAAGGCGCTTACTATGCCATGTATGATCCTGAGTCGGGATACAGTCTGGCTTCTTACTATCCTACACCTTCTGAGGCAATTCCTACCTCACATTATCTCAAGGCCTACAAATATGGCACGGGAACGGGTTGGCCTCTTTCGGTGACCGGCCCCGCATTCTTTATCTTCATAACCCCTGACGGTGTGACACCTCAGTCATTTTTTGAGGATACTTCCAACGAGAATTTATATGACAATAAGGCTTCAGGAAAGCGTAAATGGGTTCCTGCAGAATGGGTTGTGGATGCCTGTGAGGTCTTTTCAGCCGGTTATGTCGGCAGAAACAACAAGCGCCTTATCACTTCTGTTGACGGAGGTAGCGTGGTACTTACCAACAGACAAGGATATTCCATCTATCGTAATGTCAACAAGGAGGCTACCGAGGCCATAGCTGAAAACAAAGGAAAACTTGTTTACAGCTACAATATGGGAACCAATGACCTTGAAGAGGGTTCAACCGATCCGAGCGGTATCGATGCTGAAGCCTCCATCAAGGCAGGCGCCCGTATCATCTACATGGATACCAATAACTCCGGAAACGATTTCCACCAGCGTAAAGAAGCTTCTTTGAGGAGCAAATAAGGGAAATTGATGATGAAACGTTGTCTGACTATAATGGTAATGACGCTGCTCTGCCTCTTTTCAGGCCGGGCACAGGTGACTCCGCAACATTTTTATGATTTTAATTTCATAAAGAGCTCTGAGCCCTGGCTGGCCAGCAGCAATGCAGCCGGTCTTATTCGTCTGCCTGTGGAGAAAATCTTCATTACGCAGGCAGGGTTTGACAAGAATAATGGCGGATTTGTAGCCCATCACCAGTCGGATGACAGTTTCAATGCCGGAGCTTTGGCAGAATCATTCTCTCATCTTGGACCAGATGTCTATGTATATGGGAGATTGTCGTATGACTATTTTAAAGGGAAGAATATGGGTGGCTCAGTAATGAGCGACCCATTTCATTCCCCTTTGAATGTTGTGGCTATGGCAGACTCAACTGCCGGAGTCAAGACACTGGAGATCTATCGTCTGACCGGAGGTGTAGCTTACCGTTTCAATGATGCCCTTTCTGCAGGAGGCAGGATAGACTACACGGGTGGCAACTATTCCAAAGCACGCGATCCGCGTCATGTCAATATGATAATGGATATGGAGGTGACTGCCGGTCTGAGCTGGAATATTGCGGATAAGGTGGTCATTGGAGCCGATTATATTTTCAGAAGAAATCTCGAAAGTTTTTATTATCAGATTTACGGCACAACCGACAAGCTCTACTACTATCTGGTGGATTATGGTGGATTTTTTGGACAGCGGGAGGTGTTTGGAGAGAAGGGTTATTCAACACAAACCAATACTATGCCGCTATTGACCACATATCACGGAGGTGCCCTACAACTTGAAATCGGTTCTTTATCCAGGGTCAGACTATTCAATGAGTTCTCCTTCAAGTCATTTGACGGCTATTACGGCAGAAAGTCCACATCTACCATAATGTATTCGGCTCATAATGGCTTTCAGGTGGGATATAAGGGTCATTTGTCTTTCGGAAAAGGAGATAACCGACACATAGTAAAGCTCTCAGCTGACTATACGCACCTGCTGAACAACGAAAACGTTTACCAGGAAAAAACCATTGAAGGAGTTAAGGAGATTATCTATTTCGGCAGCAACGAGGTACTGGACAGAAATCTGATTGAGGGCAATCTGGAGTATTCCGCCAATCTCGGCATCAGGGACCATCGTCCGACACTTGTGCTGAAAGCCTCTGCAGATGCTATGTACCGCAATCAGACAGCTTCGCTCTATCCTTTCTACCGTAAACAGAATATTCTCGCTATTGACGGACTGCTTTCGGGTGCATATAATATTTTCCGTGAAAGCTGTATCATCGGCATACGTCTTTGTGCAGGTTTCGGAAGTGGTTCCGGCAATCCTTTAAATGACGGATTATATACTCAAACCAATAACCCTCGGGCTCCGCGTACGATGGACGACGCAATGCTCAAGGAATTTGAATTTCTCACTGCCAACCGCATCAATGCCGGGGCAGGATTCAGATACTCACATTTTTTCAAAAATAATATCACCGGTTATGTCGATCTGGATTACCGGTTGATAAATGCTCTAGGCATCTCATATCTTGCCGGTGCTATGCATCATTGCATCAGTGCTACAGTGGGCATCTCATTCTAATACCAATTTAAATGAAAAGAAAACTGATACCTGCGGTGGTAACTTTGTTTCTCTCCGCTGTACTGTGCCGTGCCGATGAGGGCATGTGGCTGATTCACCTGATTGAGCAGGGGCTTGCAAAGCAGATGCAGGAGAGGGGGTTGCAACTCGATCCGAACACCCTTTATGACGAAGAGAAAGGTGGATTGAGTGATGCAGTCGTGTCGCTCGCTTTCGGATGCAGCGGCAGTATGATCTCATCCGAAGGTCTGATGATTACCAACCATCACTGTGCCTATTCCGATGTACATGCGCTGAGCACCCCCGAGCACAACTATCTTGAAGATGGATTCTGGGCGATGGATCGCTCGCAGGAGGCTCCGGTAAAGGGTGACGGTATCTGGTTTCTAAAGAAAGTG
>JAKQLB010000177.1 GCA_029567375.1 Bacteroidota bacterium
GGAATCCCCGCTCAGGTATACTCTGCTGAACAGTATCCGCCGCAACCAGCAAGCTGTGGTTGGATGGGAATCCCCGCTCAGGTATACTCGAGCATGAGTTTCAAGTGTGTTGCGGAGGGCTGTGGTTGGATGGGAATCCCCGCTCAGGTATACTGTAATGCCCAGCGTATACACCTCACCCTCCGCTGTGGTTGGATGGGAATCCCCGCTCAGGTATACTTCGCAGACTGAATCCCCCTCCGTGCTTATTGCTGTGGTTGGATGGGAATCCCCGCTCAGGTATACTAACCACCACAAACCAACCACTTAACACTGTGCTGTGGTTGGATGGGAATCCCCGCTCAGGTATACTTTATGCTGTATAAACCCCCGAAAATCGGGGGTTTAAGCATGTTTGAGCGCTAAAAAAGCATCATTTGGTCCGGTGGTTCTTCTATAGGATGACTCTTTTTCCCGTAGAAGACTTCCATTTTCCCGAACTGTTTATCCGTTACCAGGAGCAAACGCACCTGCCCATCGGGGGGCAAGCCCTTCTTGATATTCTTTCGGTGGGTTTCACTGGATTCTTCACTGGCATAATACCTGGCATAGACCGAGAACTGCAGCATTTGAAAGCCATGCTTGAGCAGCAGATTCCTAAATTGAGTGTATTTTCGCCGCGCTTCAATATCCGTCACCGGAAGATCAAATAGAGCAAAAAGCCACACGCCTTTGTACTCCGATAATTGAAGACCACTGGACATGCTCCATGTCCTTTATTCATAATCTGATCAATTAATCACCAATCAGGCAGTACCAATGTCTTCCTTTTCCCCTGAAACAGGTGCATCAGGGAAACTGCTGTTCGCGCGGTGATATCAAAAAGCGTACGCAGTTCACCATCTGCCATATGGCGTGCCAAGAGCGCTTCTATGAGCACTCGCTTTTCATTTTTTCCCAATTCCGCCGGTTCACCATTATCACGTACGTAATTTGCCACTACTTTGTCCACCAATGGACGAAATGGCTCCATCATATCATCCGCCAAACAATATGCATCATATCGGTTATGATGGTGTACTCCAATTGAGGGGTGCAGCCCGGCCGCGACTACCGCACGCGCCACAATACCACGCAATACACCATACCCATAATTCAGCATGCTGTTTGCGCTTCCGGCATCAGGATCACGGCGAAATTCCAAATCACCAAACAGCAACGGCCAATATTTCCTTGCGGCTTGTCCTTCCACATTGTCTGTATCCCCTGAATTCACTCTTCCTGACATGGCAATCAATCCGTAATCCTTGTTATGCAACGAAACAAGGACGCGGGCCTGATGCACAATCTTAGATTGCACCAATTGCTGCCACACACGCTTGCGAACTGGCTCGGATGCCTCTATCTGCTCATGCAACCGCTCTGTTTGCAAATGATGCCCTTCCAGCGAAACCATCATTCCTATCGGCAACCGGCGCATACTGCATGCTAGGAACACTCCCCCGTGTTCCATCAAACCAGATAATACCGCCTGGGTATACGTCACCGCAGGATTCGACACCACTAAAACGCCCACCTCCTCCATAGGCACAGTATTTTTCTGGTCCCCGCTCTCGATAACCAACTGCTCCAGATGAATACTCAATCTGGCTGGATTATCCGAAAGATCTATAATCCGCTCAATCATTGGCCCACCGAATATCTCCTAAGACGGTTACAGTAGTCTTTTTAATCCCACTTTTTCGCATTGTGTCTGGGGTTCGAGTGCGACCCTGTCGGCTGATTTGTGAAATAGGTCTGGCATCATTATGTTGCTTGAAATCCAAGTTTACTTGCCCTGATGAATATTGTGATATACCACAGACAACAAACAACTCTCGCGTTCCAGAAGAATCCTCCATTTCCACCATATCACCTGGAGAAAGTGAAAAAATGAACCGATACCCTTTTATATATTCTTTTTGTATGGTGTTGTTTCTATTAGCTTTTCTTCTAATGACTTCAAACAGTGATACAACCCTTCCTTCCCATTGTTTGCTGCCACTAGAACTTTCTTTTTCAAAGATTTCTATATGATGATTAGTGTCCGTTGATACAAAACGCTCCCTTTCTTTCTCTCCGATTTTGAATACAGGATCCCGATCAATTATTCTCACTTTATGAATCGGTATCGGCTGTTTCTTTTTAGATAACATTTGCGGATGATTAGTCCAAATCGCAAATGCCTTTTTAGGATCATTAATTCCAATTTCCACGAGTTTATCTTGAACGCATTGCCGAATGATAGGATCAACAATTTTATTTATTTCGGTTTTCGAAAGGTCATTTATTTTCTTTCGAATATGAACACATAATTTTCCTTCTGTGTCTTTTTTAGGCGGTGAATACAGAGTCGCCTTGTGAAATGCCCCATTTACTGATCGTTTCGTCTTGTGAGAAACCACAATCGCTTCAATAGACTTCTTCACTTCCTCCAAGAACCCCTCCCATGGTGGAGGGATAAGTTTCCACCAACGATAATGTCCCTGTTGTTCGGCTTGATAAGCAAGTTCTGTGACCTTTTTCACCATGGAAGGGCACGATAATCCTATAGCAATCGCATCAATGGCATGATGTCTATGATCGTCGCGTGATTTGATCGATCCCCCATTACCAAGAACACTATTTAATTGCCAAGCCTTGCGAAGTTCTGCGGTAATCACTCCTTTGCTTACCTGAACGTGCTTTCGGAATTCCCCTCCGTACAACAAACCACAATATTGTGCCGCTAGCCTTGAGGCATAGCGCGTATCATTAAGCTGTGAGCTGACAAAACCCTCCAAGAACGCCTTCAATTCGTCCCCGTGCAGCATGAATCGCCTGAGTTTTGCTTCCATACTCTCGCCCGAGAATTTCTTAACCCTGCTAATAATCTGCTGCCAACCGTCACTATCAGATGAATATGCCTCATATGGGGTGCGTTTCTTTTTAACAGAGCGATTTTCTTCAAGATAACATAACGTTTTGTTATTAAAAGAATTGTCAAGGCTCATACTTAGAGGAATTATATGCTCGACATCGAATTGTGCTGATTCCCCAAGCAGGGAAGCCATGTTAATCCGTTTCCCAGTGTATGGACATTCCCATCCGCATTCCTCCGCAAGCAATACTTTTTCAATATCATCCCTTGACGGTTTTGAGTTACCCATCTCTTCCAGAATCCTTGCTTTCGCTCTTTCCCGGCTTCTTTCCCGATCCCGGTTAGCTCTCCAAATCCTTTGCCGTTCCTTTTTCGTGCGCTTCACATCTCGCGCCAACTCAATCCGAATTTTGTCCGGTTTGCCATATTGACGAATGATAGCGTTTACTACCTTTCTGAGTTCATTGAGAATTCGGAATACAGTAGGATTGCGAAGTTCACCCAAAGGAGCCTGTATCACTGGCGGCAACGCATCTACTGCCGACCATACTGGAATATCTTCTCCATCTGCTTGGATTTCTGTGCCATACACTTGTTTCACGGCTGTTTGAAGTGCCATGCCCTGTTCCATCAATGGCAATAGCTTCTCAATTGCCAGCCTTGACAGGTTGCAGTAATCCGGTTCAAGTTCGATCTGGCTAAATTGGTGTGCCTTATCTTCACTCAGCCCCCATACATTAATCCCACGTTGGGCTAAAATCCTCGCCTTTTCGATACTCCTTAAATCCTCCACTACTTGTTTTTTTTCATCAGTCGGAAGCGTGTCCCATCTATCACCAAAAATAATCCGCAATGCCGCATTAGTTCGGTTGCCCGGAAGCTTTTTTTCGCCGCCGCGCTCTAGGCTAAATCTTGTCGTTCTTTTGAGGCCAAGTAATGTCCGCACTTCAGGAAAGGTCATATCGCCCTGTGTTTCTAACGTATCTATAAGAAGCTGTCGCTGTTCTTCGGTGAGCGGAATGTGATTTCTGTCCCTGTCTTCCATCCATAAGTCATTTACCGTCTGAAGTAATCGAAAACGTTGCGATGATAGAAGCCCCCAAGGCGCGCGCCTTCGTTCTCTTTTCGCACCATGCGCAAAATTTTCAAACTGGCATTTCCCGATTAGCTCTTTCTGAATTTTTAAGGGCCGTTGATCAAACATCACTTTTTCGATGGCTTTCTTAAGTCCATCATTAAGCAGTCCTTCATGGTGAGTGCGTTGTGCTTCCCAAAGCGCCTCAAATTCCTTTTTATACATGTCACGATGAGTCCATCGATTTCGAATACGTGACTCTTCCGGATTGGTTGGATCAACGCCAGCAAAGTATTCCCCTAACGTTTTGGAATTTGTTTCCCGCATGGAATCGTGCAGTCTGACGATACCCTCATAGACGACGCTTCTGTCCTCGTCCTTCCTCGGTGCTTTGCGATTGCTTAAAAATCCGCGTCTCTGGCCAAGATGATAGATCACTCGTCCCAGTTCATGCCGTTCAAGCGGCTGTGTAAGTGCTCTTGCCCGTAACCAATATGGAAGTGTGTTGGCGAAATGATGTTTATTTTCTGCTTCAATCTCAGTTTCATACTTCCGGAAAATATCTCTATCCAGTCTCAAGAGAAGTTCATGCCTGCCTTGTCCACTTTTTAAGTCCCCCGATGGAAGCATTCCATTCTTTTGCAACAATCTGGCCAACCTTTTGTGTCTTCGCAAACGACGATCAATTTGACGACGCTGAGATCTGGCATCCCTCCGTTTTTTATTTCGTGATTCCTCCTTTCCTTGTTCAACCTCACCATCCATCCCAGCTTCAAATATGCGAACCCCTGTTCGAATTATTGATTTACACATTCCATCTTCACAACGCAATAAACCCCAACCAATTGAATTTACGCCAAGATCCAAACCGAGAACAGTTTCTTCTATACTCATACAGGATGCCTTTCTGCCCCCGATTCCTCGACATTTTACTAACTCCAAAAATAATCTTGACAAATACACTACCAAAAGTTATAGTTAATGTAAAGTATACCTGAGCGGTGATTGACCCTCTAATCATAGTAAGGGACTTTCGTTCCGCAGGTCACACCCTACGGGGTGAGCCGGGCACCTTCCAGAAAGGTGCCCTTTATATTTTGCCTTATTCTTCTCCAATTGTTTCCATTTCTCAAACAAGTTAAAATTACAAGCAAAATTTTCAACAGTATTTCTCCCATAGTTTCTCCCCTCTGCTGGTCAGACCGGGTGTACCCCCTGGAGCGCGAATTGGTTGAGCCCATTCCGGGGTATACTGGGTATGGGGTATTTCTACCCAAGAATTCCTAGAGATCCCCGCGCTGGCATCCATCCATGCACCGCATCCTGCCGAAGAAATCGCTCCCCCGCCTCCCCAACTCCTTCAACCCCAACGGCATCGCCATCGCTATCGCTATCGGTATCGGTATCGCTATCGGGCCTGCCGTGCCGAAGTTCCGCCCCTCGCGCAACGAAGGCAGCTCCGTGTCAGTCCGTGTCAGTCCGTGTTAGTCCTTTCAGTCCCCCCAGCCCCCCCAGCCACCCCGTCTGTGTCAGTCCGTGTCAGTCCGTGCTCCAGTCCCCCCAGTCTTCCCAGTCTCTTGCCGCGGCGAAGTTCCGCTCTCGCGAAACGAAGCCGGGTCCCAGTCCCCCCAGTCCCCCCAGTCTTCCCAGTCCTCCCAGTCTTCCCAGTCTTCCCAGTCTTCCCAGTCCTCCCAGTCTTCCCAGTTTCCAAAATCTGGAAAAACAAGACTCCGGCATCTACTTTTCTATCCCATTTTTTCACTCCCAAAAATTTTCCAAAAAAATATTTCCCCCCCCCAAATCCCCCTTATTTCCCCGCATTTTCCTGCTCCCATCCCACCTTCACCCCCGTTTTTACAGCCCCATCCCAAAAAATCTCCCCAAAAACCCCTTATTTTTCTACTCTTCGATACCCGATACCCGGCACCCGATACCCGTTTTCCATGAAACGCCCCGTGCTAAGTAATAGACGCGCGTTATTAAACACAAACTCGGAGAACACCACCATGAAACTGAACATCATCCCCCAAAAAGAAGACTGGCTCAGTAACGAGGAAAACACCCTCGGCTTGGAGTTCATAAAAACCTTCGCAAAACTGCGCCGGCGCCACGGCATCGAAGACTCCCCCTTCCTCGACTTCAAAATCCGCGACCTCAAATACGAAACCATCCTCCTCCACCGCCTCGCCCGCGAACTCAACGCCCTTTCCCCCGCTGTCCCCCCAGAACCCGAACAACAGACCGTTAAGGGTGAAGCAGCCCCTCAGGAACCGCCCCCCGCCCCCCTCCTAAAACCCGAAATCCGCCTCAAAATGCAGATCATGATCATGCAGGCCATGGGGAAGGCCATGGAGCGATCCCGCAAAATCCTGCGCGAAATCGAACGCGACTTCGAGCGCGCCGAAAAAGACACCCCAAAAAGCCTCGCCGAAATGCTCCAGCCCATCATGGAAGATGGGAACCGCGCCTACGAGGAAGCCGTCAAACACGGAACCCTCCGGCGAGTCTACCCCGAGATCTTCGAGCAGATGCTCAAAGAACTCGAACTCTACCCGCCCGACTACCAACCCCCCGGAGGCCCCATTTCCCGCCCCCGCA
>JAKQLB010000310.1 GCA_029567375.1 Bacteroidota bacterium
AAAATGGGCTCTGCTCATAGGATTGCTTACAGCTGTTATTGCAGTTGGAATTGGAGTTGTTTACGGAGTAATCAGTGCATTTTACGGAGGATTTGTCGATTCAATAATGCAAAGAATCTTTGAGCTTTTCGCCAGCACTCCGCTTCTCCCTGTTTTAATAGTTATGTCAGCAGTTTTCAAACCCAGCATATGGACTATGATATTAATGATGTGCGCTTTCTTCTGGACAGGCCCGGTAAAAACCGTAAGAAGCATGGCTCTGCAGATAAAAGAAGAAACATACATTGAAGCGTCCAAAGCTGTGGGAGCTTCAAATGCAAGACTCATATTCAAGCATATGGTTCCGATTCTTGTTCCCTATTCGTTTGCTTCAATGGCCCTTTATGTTCCAAGCGCCATTGTGTATGAAGCAACTATAAGTCTTATCGGACTGGGAGATGCCACTATCGTCACATGGGGACAGATACTGCATGATGCTCTAAAGGGCGGGGCTGTTCTTACAGGATTGTGGTGGTGGGTAGTACCGCCAGGAATCATGATAGCGCTTATGGGAATGACATTTGCATTCATAGGATTTGCAATGGACAAGATATTGCAGCCTAAGTTGAGAACGAGGTAGATAGTATGAATGAAAACAATGAAAAGATTCTTCAGGTTAACAATCTAAAGGTTTATTACTATACAAGCAAGGGAACCGTAAAGGCTGTGGATGACATAAGCTTCTTTCTGCGTAAAGGAGAAACTCTCGGTTTGGTTGGAGAAAGCGGATGCGGTAAGACCACAACAGGTGTGGCTCTTCTGAAGATGCCTACTCCTCCGGGTAAGATAGCCGGCGGAGAGATAATAATAGACGGTCAGAACATAGTGGAACTTTCAGAAAAAGATGTAAGGAAGAACGTACGCTGGGAAAAAATAGCCATGGTCTTCCAGGGAGCCATGAACTGTCTCACACCTGTTTACACAATAGGCAAGCAGATGATGGAAACCCTAACCGAACACAAACAGATGAACAAGGAAGATGCCATGAAACTTATAGTGAAGTATCTCAATCTTGTAGGACTTCCGGAACATATAGTAAACAGATATCCCCATGAACTTTCGGGAGGTATGAAGCAGAGAGTAGTAATAGCGATGGCTTTGTTTCTGGAACCCAAAGTCATAGTATGTGACGAACCTACAACGGCTCTTGACGTAATAGTACAGGCTCAGATCATAAACCTGCTTAAAGACCTGAAACAGAAACTGAACCTTTCGTTCATCTTCATAACACACGATCTTGCAACGGAAGCGGAGGTATCTGACAGGATACTGGTAATGTATGCAGGAAAAGTTGCAGAAATAGGAACCAACCAGCAGATATACGGTAAACAGGGACCAATGCACCCATATACCAAGAAACTGCTCAAAGCAACTCCGAGAATACATGAAAAAGTAGATGAACTATCGTTTATTCCGGGTACTCCTCCCGATCTTCTTGACCCTCCAAAAGGCTGCAGGTTTCATCTCAGATGTTCTGAAGCCATGGACATATGCAGGGAAAAAGAACCACAGCTCATAGAAATAGAAAAAGACCACTGTGTAGCGTGTTGGAGGTGTACAAAAAATGTCTGAGATAAACAAAAACGACAACATAATAGAAGTAAAGGATATAAAGAAATGGTTTCCCATAAGACGAAGCTTTTCTGAAATTTTTAAAGGAAAACAAAGATACATAAAAGCAGTTGACGGAGTAACCTTTACCATACACCGCGGAGAGATCTTCGGACTGATAGGAGAATCCGGGTGCGGCAAGACCACCACTGGGAAACTCATCATGAAACTGCTTGAACCAAGCCATGGACAGATGATCTTCAACAAAGAAGATGTAACGCACATAAAAAAAGAAAAACTGGCACAGTACCGAAGATCGGTTCAGATGATCTTCCAGGATCCATACGCATCGATGAACCCCAGATTCAAGATAAAAGACGTTCTTGAAGAACCCCTCATAATACACAAGATGGGAAAAGACCGTGATGAAAGAATGGAAAAAGTAAAACAAGCCCTTATGAAAGTAAAACTCACACCTGCCGAAGAAATAATGGGAAGATACCCCCACATGCTTTCAGGAGGACAGAGACAGAGGGCAGCCACAGCAAGAACACTTATTCTCTCACCCAGCATGATAGTGGCAGATGAACCTGTATCGATGATAGACCTTTCAACAAGGGCAGAAATCCTTCACATGATGAAGGAAGTACAGAGAGAACTCAACCTGACCTACCTATACATAACACATGACCTTTCCACAGCCAGATACTTTACAGACAGGATAGCGGTAATGTATCTAGGCAGGATAGTAGAGATGGGAGACCCGGATGATGTAATAGACAATCCACAGCATCCATACACCAAAGCACTGATAGCGGCTGTATGTGAACCGATATCCGGCAAAGTCAACATAGTCAAGGAAGTACCGATAAAAGGAGAGATCCCATCGGCAGCAAACATTCCAAAGGGCTGCAGGTTCCACACCCGTTGTCCGTACGCCAAACAGAGCTGTATAGACAATCCTGAACCAGAACTCGTTGAAGTCGGTCCTAACGGCCATCTAGCAGCATGTTCAAGATACATCGATATCAAATCAGAACACCCTGTCTTATAATCTCTGCTCCCTTTTAGGGAGCAGTTTCTTTTG
>JAKQLB010000342.1 GCA_029567375.1 Bacteroidota bacterium
AGCAAGCTTCTTGTAATTGATTTCAATTTTCCACCCGGTCTTTGCCCTTCTTTGAATCTCCGCTTGAAGTATCAGCCACTCCAGAAACAAAGGGATATACTGACTATACTTCGCTGCCGGAACCTGGGCTTTGATGTCTTCATAGAAACTCGCCGGGATTAGCAGGAAATACCCTTCAATCTGATCTACTAATATCGGAGCAAACTCTACAGCGATGGTACTTCGATCCATAAGTTCAGTTTCACTGAATCGGCCTTCGTCCCATTTCTTCTTTTCCTCAGCATCGAGGCCAATCAGTCCCCATACAATTTGAATCAGTGAGGACTCAGTGATAATCACATCCGTGACCATCTTTTTCTTTTCGTCCCAGCGTTTGCGCTCATATATTATTTTGAACTTCTTATCAGCGAGTGACCGCAATGCTTTCATCGCCTCAGAGCGCTCATTAGAATTGAATTCCTGATACCCCCGGCCTGAGGTACTCCTCTTCAGGCCGTACGCTTCCAGATACTCTGCTGGATTAAACTGCACCCGGGGAAGATATCCTGAATAGTGGAAGGTATTCTCAGGAGCCGCGTCACGGCCTTCGATGTTACCTTTGTAATTTGTCTTATCAAGTAGTTTTTGCAGCGCAAAGAGAGCTTTGTTTTCCGTTAGGCTCAATGACAGCCCTGCTTCTATCCTTTCAAATTTTTGTCTGCTCAGATGCAAACTTGTCCTTATAAGTGATTCCATATTAATTGTTGGTTAGTGACTCATCGGGCTGACATCTCATCGTTGCCAGCCCTTTGGTCGAGTTATATTACCATTTACATTTAGGCAACGGTACATTATCCTGCAGCAAACTATCATCGTCGATGCGTATTTCTCGTACGATGCCTTTCTTTTTCTCAAATATCAAGCATTGATAATCCTTGTAATGTGACAGCTTGTTTTTTGCATAGTCTAATTTTATCATAGGCTGATCTTGCTCCTTAGAGTCTTTATAATTATCAGGAAACAGCAGCCATACTATGTTGGCGTTATATCCAAACTTGCCGGTTTCCATGAGGTCGTTGACCGTAGGCGGCTTATCTTTGCCTTCCTCCTTAGTTTTCTTTCTCAACTCAGCTGTGCAGATCAGCGGAATCGCATATGTATCAACAAGAAGCTTTAGCTTATTAGCTCTTTCGATATTAGTCTCTCTAATTCCTCCGCCATTGTTGTCTACTTCCAGGTTGTATAGACCGTCTATAAAGACGGCCAGGTTTCCTTCTTCGTAGAGTTCCCGCAATACCGCTTCAGCTTGATTAAAATTGGTGACTTCACTGAGATCTTTGATATGTAATCTTCCGCTATCCGACAGACTGCATAACCGCTCGTAAGCTACCTTTATACTCCTTGCATCTCCTTCGGATGCTTGCTTCCTTTGAACTTGATTGAGTTCCAGTTCAGTCAGAATGCTGAGAAAACGATTGGTGATTACACTCCAACTATCATCCAGGGAGAAGTATAGCACGCGAACCTTAGGATTGGTTTCTATCAAGTCCAATGCGATATTGGTCAGCAGCGCCGTCTTTCCCACATTGGTCTCAGCGCCAATGAGATACAATCCTGGCTGCAATCCATCGATGTGCTCACATAGATTTTTAAACTTGGTCAGCGGATACCCGAGCAGACCGGCCTCGCGATTTCGTTCCTGTTCATACTTTTTCATCAACCGATCCGATAAAGGAGTCATTGGATCAATTTTAGTTTTGAATAGCTCATTCTTCAACTCGACGCCTTCGGTCTCAATCAGCTTACTGGCTCCTTCCAGGTCGTCAGCACGTCTGAGATCTTCGGCTTTCGCAGTCAACTTTTTGAATTTGTCTGAAATTGCCGCTCGCTGAATCCTTTCATGGTAGTCGCGTATATGCGATGTCAATGCATCGATGTCGATGCCCAAGATATTGGCCGATTCAACGATAAGATCTTCGCTGGAGATCCGGTTTTTGATCTTGCTGGAAAGATCTCCGATTTCATCGATTGCCTTCTGACGCTCAAGGTCCACCTGAAGATCGTACTTTGATGCTATTTTGCATGCAAGCCATTTTGCTCCTGATTGCGCATTAGCCATGAGCAATCTATAGGCCTCGATGCCATTTGCCCGGAAATACTCATCTGGGTCCTTATGAGGTGTCAATAGCGATGGATCGATAACAAATGCATTCAGTCTCGTCTTAGTGAGTAGTTTTTTAGTGACATTTATTGTGTTCTCAAGGCCTATTATCCGCCCGTCCTTTTTCGGAGGGTCATTATCAAAGGATATGATCACATTCCGTACCCCGAATTCGTTTAGACCTTCGATGTGAGTGTCGGAAAAAATTCCCTGGCCAACAGCCACGACATTTTTCAAGCCAAACGTGGGGAACAGGATCGCATCTGGATAGCCTTCTAGAATGAGGAGTGTCTCCTGATTCCGGCAGCGGTTCAGATTGAACAGGTCGTGTTTTGATGTCTTGAATGTACTCCAGTATCTGACTTCTGCAAACTTGACACCCGTATCTTTTTTGGTCAAATTGTACCCCTTCGGATCCAAAGCTCGCTGAATAATACCCGTTATCAGCCCATCACGATCACGATAGGGGAGTGCTGCCCAGTATGGGGATTCCTTAAAAATATCGAATTTGATTTTGCTGATTTTATCCGAAAGTTCGGGGAATTTATTTCGAAGATGGTACTGCAAACGATCATCTGGTGGTAAAAATATCCACTCGGTTTGACGAAGTTGTTCCTCCGATGCATAGCCACGGTGCTGAAGAAGGTACTGACGTGCTTCTCCGCCATCCGCTTGGTACAGAAGGTACTTCCCATATTGGAATATCTCCTCATACATCGTTGCGCGGCTGTAGAATGCTTCATTATGCCGGCCTTTATCCTCGATGGATTCAGGTATCGAGATATTGAATTCTCGTCCGAGCCATGAAGACGCCTCTTTGAAATCATGGTCATTGACCAGTTCAACCAGGCTGATTACATCGCCGGCTTTGCCGCAGGAGAAGCAGTGATAATAGTTTTGATCGGTATTGATGCTGAAGCATCGATGATTCGAGGAGGGATGGCCCGTAGGACAATCGCCTTGCAGGCTGTTGCCAGTTTTGGTGAGCTTTAATCCGAGGATATTTGCGACATCTTGGATAGGTACTCTTTTTAGATCTTCTACATAGTTTCTCATTTCTTTAATTTGGTTTAGTTATGGGCCATATTGGTCCTTTCTATTGATTTTGAGTATTCGATGAGTCTCTTGACAGCGTAGACAGTCAGATTGAACTTCCTGGCGATCGATCGCAGCGAGACTGGTTTATTTGATTCTTTACTGATCTTTGCCAGCATCTCGTCGTCGAGATATTTGGCAAGTTTTATGTTGAATTTCTCCATTTCATATCAACCTCCGGTTGAGTTTTTGACAAAGTCTGCCGAAAAAATGGGCGAAGCTAGACGCCCATGGATTTCAGCAGGTGTGAGCACGACTTGCCCACATTTCAATAATAACCTATTCTCGACGCGAAGTCAAGGCCTATTTTAAAATATTGCCTGTTTTCTGAGATGTCCAGCGGAAGCGCTGGCAGGTTGGCTGGTT
>JAKQLB010000360.1 GCA_029567375.1 Bacteroidota bacterium
CCTATACGTATAATTGAAGGGTGCATTTCATTTTTTTTGCAAAAATAAAGATAAGTTTCTAATTTTGGCCGGATTTATGCAATAAGCATTTGTAATACGAATTTTAATTACAGGATATGATGAAAAAGATTTTGGTTACTATTTTTGTTGCCCTCTTTACAATGGGCGTTTCAATGGCTCAGGACCTCGGTCAGGCAACAGAACTTTTCAACAACGCAGGTACTACACTAATGGATGGCAACGAGACTGCTGCTCTGGATCTTTTCCGGAAAGCCATGGATATGGCCTTGCAGCTCGGCGAGGAGGGTACTGCAATCGTTACCGAATGTAAAACAGTTATTCCGCAACTTATGCTTAAGCTCGGCAAGGATATGATTAGAGATGGCAATATCGACGACGCTATAGTAAAGATCAAAAAGGCCGCGGAAACGGCTACCGAATATGAGAACGAGGGAGTACTCCTCGAGGCAAATGACCTTCTCGCTCAACTCAAGATCAATCAACTTATGGGAATTGCCAACGATTTGCTAACCGCGAGGGAATTCGCCGAGGCCTATGAGGCATACAAAGATGTAATTGCCGTGGACCCCAATAATGCCAATGCATATTTCCGTATGGGACAAGCAGCAAATGCAGCCGACAATACCGACGCTGCAGAGGAGGCCTTTATCAAGGCAAAAGAACTCGATGAGAGTATCGCAGAAAATGTTGACAGACAGCTTTCAACCGTATATATTAAAAAGGCAGTTGCATGTCAGAGAGCAAAAGATCTCAAAGGCGCTCTTGAAAATGCGCAGAAATCTATTGAGTTTGGTGACAACGCCAACGCACAGAAAATTGTTGGTCTCACGGCTCTCGGACTGAAACAGAATGCCGTAGCGGCAGAGGCACTCAAAGCTTATCTTGCAATGAGCCCCGACGCAAGGGACAGAGTACAGATTATTTATCAACTCGGAACAGCCCTTATCGGTGCCGGCCAGACCGGAGAAGCCTGTGGTTATTTTAAGGAAATTGCACAGGATCCTAAATGGGGTGAGGCTGCAAGATATCAGATTACCGTCCTCAAATGCAAGTAGAGCTTGAGCTTCTCGCTCCGGCGCGCAATAAAAGCATCGGCATCGCAGCGATTGACTGTGGTGCCGATGCTGTATATATAGCAGGCCCCTCTTTTGGTGCCAGAGAGGCTGCAGGCAATCCTGTTTCTGATATACGAGAGCTTGCGAAATATGCTCACAAGTACTCTGCTAAGGCCTATGCGGTGGTCAATACCATTCTCTACGACGATGAACTGGAAGCTGCCCGAAAACTCCTTTGGGAGCTTTACGATGCGGGTGTTGATGCCTTTATTGTGCAAGACCCTGCCATTTCCCGAATGGAGAGACCTCCACTGCCTCTTTTCGCCTCCACCCAAACACACATCAGGACTCCTCAACAAGCTCAATTCCTCTCCTTTTTCGGTTTCAAAAGGCTTATTCTGGAACGCCAGCTCTCACTCGCACAAATCCGGGAAATAAGGCGAACCACCACTTGCGATCTTGAATTTTTTGTCCACGGAGCACTATGTCTCTCCTACAGCGGACAGTGTTATTTAAGTCAGCGTCTTGCCAACCGCAGCGCCAACCGGGGAGCCTGTATCCAGGCCTGCAGGTCCGACTATGATCTGGTGGACAGCAGAGGTAAAGTGCTTGTCAGGAACAGACCCCTGCTTTCGCTTAAGGATTTGAATCTAAGCGCCCATATACCGGCGCTCATAGAGGCCGGCATCACCTCCTTCAAAATTGAGGGAAGGCTCAAGAACGCTTCTTACGTGAAAAATGTGGTAAGGGAGTATCGCCGTATCATTGACGAATTTATCAGTGACCATCCAAACTATCGGAAGGCCTCTGCAGGTGAACTATATGGAGGATTTATCCCGGATACGGAGGCCACTTTCAATCGTGGCTACACATCTTGCTTCATAGAGGGTAAAAGAGGACAATGGGCCTCTTTTGACGGTGCAAAATCCATGGGAGAGTACCTTGGAGAGATTGAATCCATAAAAGGAAACCGGATTATTATTTCAACCGACAAAGAGCTCAAGAATGGTGACGGATTGGCCGTCATCTCTTCCTCAGGAGAAATCACCGGTTTTAGGGCGGATGTGTGTGAAGGCAACCAAGTACTCATCAAGGATGCAGCTGCATTGAGCAAAGGAATGAAGGTCTATCGCAATCTCAACACGGCTTTCGAGAAAGAACTGGAAAGAAATATGCCCAAACGATTGATTAAGGCCACTATCAGTTGCAGTTCGCAAGCCGGAGTGACCACCTTCGAGGCTGCAAGCTGTCGTGACAAGGTCACTTTCACTTTTGAGGATGACAATCCTCAGGCTCAAAGGCCTGAAAAAGCTCTGGAGACTCTTTCAAGGCAATTAAGTAAAAGTTCCGGACAATATATTTTCACACTCGGCAATGTAGATTGTGACATCATAAGATTTTATCCCGCCTCCGTACTCAACGGCATCAGACGTCAACTTGCCGAGGCACTCGAAGAGGCTGCTTTGAAGAGGATGGAACAGAACAGAAAGATTTCTCCTGAGGATATGGTCAATCGGGCAGTGACAAAAATTCCTGAAGAGCATCTGACCTATCGGGCCAACTGTTCCAACCATCTCAGCAGAGAGCTCTATTTGGAGTGTGGAGCAAAATCGGTAGCTCCGGCTTACGAAATCGAAGCTCCGGAAGGTGTGGATGTGATGCGAACGAAGTATTGTATAAAATATGAACTTGGACTCTGCCGCAAACATCCGGATAGCGGCAAAAATGCGATTGCTTTCAGGGAACCGCTCTATCTGGCTAACCGAAATTACAAATTGAGATTGGTATTTGATTGCAAAAATTGCGAAATGATTGTAAATTTGTAGTTTAGACCAATACTAGACGTAGGATGAGATTTGGAGATGTCATAGGAGATGGGGCCCTTAAGGAAAATCTCATAAGGATGGTCGAGCAAAAACGGCTCTCCCATGCCATTCTTTTCAGAGAGGAACCTTGTGGCGGAGGTCTCGCTTTTGCTCTGGCGTTGGGTCAGTATGTCAACTGCCGGCACCGCTGCGATGGAGATTCCTGTGGCACCTGCCCCACCTGTAATCAGTTTCAGAAGCTCATTCACCCCGACCTGCATTTCGCATTTCCGGTCAATAGTTCCAAGGATGTGGCGGAGAGTCAAAAAGGACGACCTATTGCCGACCATTTTCTCGACATCTGGAGGGAACTGGTGTTGAATGATCCATATTTTGCGGAGCAGGATTTGTACGAGGCTATCGGCATTGACAACAAAAGCGGTAACATCAGCGTACATGAAGCCAAACGCATCATAGAGCGGCTGCTGTTGCGTTCTTTTGAGGCCAACTATAAAGTGATGGTGATATGGCTTCCGGAAAAGATGAATCAGGAGTGTGCCAACAAGCTCCTGAAACTACTAGAGGAACCTCCTGCCGGCACCCTTTTTCTGCTGGTATCTCAGGCCCCGGAGAAGCTTCTGGCTACCATCCGCTCCAGATGTCAGCTCATAGAGATACCCCCTATGACCGAGGAACAGCGTCAAAGTCTCCCTCAGGTGATCTCGCAAGATCCGGCCGAATACCGTGACTTGCTGACCGGACTTATAGAAGCCGGTATTGCCAAAAAACTGATTGATACCTTTGCCATCTGGGAGACACTCTCAGATATGGGCAGGGAAAAGCAGAAGGAATTCTGCCTCTACAGTGAAAGATTTATAAGAAAACTATATATGACTTCGCAGGGTCTGGAACAAATTGCGGAGACACTTCCTCAGGAAGAGATGCAAATCCGCGATCTGGCTTCTCGTATCACACCCGGGTTTTACGAAAAGGCTCTTTCGGCTTTTGATCGCACTTTATCAGCCATCGAAAGCAACACCAATTCCAAACTTACATTCTGCGATTTGTCAAACCGTTTGTTACTTTACCTATAATTATGGAAGAAAAAGACCAAAATAAAATATATGATTGCTCAAGGGGATGTGAAGTCGAAAGGACTGCACATGGGGCACTACGTACTTCTTACAATCCCGGCTGCTGCAAACTTTCGGATTTCGACTGGATGCAGGGCATCTCTCAGGAGCGCTATAAGGACTTATTTGAGGTAAGATTCAAAAACACCCGTAAAATCATCTACAAAAATACTTCCGGGCAACTTATCAAAACCGGGGATCTGGTGGTGGTGGAAGCGCCAACAGGCCACGACGTAGGAATAGTTACCCTTGAAGGCCCCGTAGTTGTACGACAGTTGATGCGTCACAATATCGATCCCGCCACATACGAATTCAGACGCATCTATCGCAGGGCAAAGATTCTTGACATCGAAAGATGGCAGGAGGCCATTGCCCGCGAACACAAGACAATGATCCGTGCACGTCAGATAGCGGCAGGACTTGGACTTGATATGAAAATCGGTGATGTGGAGTTTCAGGGAGACGGCACAAAAGCCATCTTTTACTATATCGCCGATGAAAGAGTGGATTTCAGGCAACTGATCAAGGATTTTGCAGAAGAGTTTCACATCAGAATCGAGATGAAACAGATCGGAGCTCGTCAGGAAGCAGGGCTCATCGGAGGTATTGGCGTGTGCGGAAGAGCACTATGCTGCTCCGCATATATGGCCGACTTCAAGTCTATTACCACTCAGGCTGCACGTTGTCAGGACCTCTCTCTCAACCCCCAGGAACTTGCCGGACAGTGCAGCAAGCTCAAATGCTGCATAAACTACGAGGCATCGCTCTATATCGATGCCCAGAAGCATTTTCCGGATCTTCGCGGACCGCTGGAGTTTAAAGATGGAAATGCATATCTTCAGAAGTGCGATATCCTCACGGGAATAATGTACTTTTCCTATGAGCCGCATAGCATGATAAATCTGTTTCCTCTCAGCGGACAACGCGTACGTGACATAATGGCAATGAACCGCAAGGGCATTAAGCCTGACTCCTTAAAGGACAAAGAATCGGAAATCCACGAAACGGACTTTGTCAGTGCAGTGGGCGATGACAGCATCTCTCGTTTTGACGAAAAACGCCGTTCCAAACGTAAAAAACAGCAAAAACGCTCTGATAGGAACAGACAGCAGCGCTCAGAAGATGAAAACCCTCGTCAGGAAGAAAATAACAAAGTGCGCTTAGAAGGCAATAAGGAGGGTCAGAATAAAGGCTACCGCCGCCAGGGACAACGTGGCGGAGGTAGAAGAAGAGATCAGGGTAAACCCAGAGAAAAAGGTGGAGAAAAGAGAGCGTCATCTAATAATCAGTAGGGCATTCGGAAAGATGCTGACACTGCTGGCTGTTTGCACGATCCTCTTCGGATCCTGTTCAAGGCCGGACGATGGCTACAGATATATCCATTTGGATCCAAACTGCGACTCCATACCGGTCTTCAGATTCTCGCTACCGGTAGCTGACAGTACTGCCATCTGTACTACCTTCATTGCCGTACGATATGATTGCAGGCGTCATAGTAACTCAGTTTCATTTGCGGTAGAGGTAACTTCACCTGACGGTGAAATTTTTAACGAAAAGATAACCCTGCTCCTCACAGAGAGCTCCCAGGTGGAGATCAGGAGGAGCAGATTCGGTATTGTGGATATAAAGTGGCCATACAGAGAGAATATACAGGCCTCCGAAGGAGAATGGAGCATCGCCCTGACACCTCTACACGAAGATGCAACGCAATGGCTCCACGGAGTCGGTTTTTCCTACCATTTCAACAAGTGAATCCGTAAACGAAATGAGCAAAAAAAACAAATTAGTGAAATTTAAGGAAGATGAAACTTTCAAATGCCTTATCCAGCCTCGTACGGACGAGGTGTTAAGGTGTGACCATCCGCTCAAGGGAAGGTGGCATCGGGAGGTGTTTGGCAATGACAATCCTATAATACTCGAACTCGGTTGCGGTAAAGGTGAATATACCATAGCTCTGGCTGAAAAGTATCCGAACAGCAATTTCATAGGTATGGATATTAAGGGAGCGCGCCTCTGGAAAGGAGCCAAATATGCCAATGACAACCAACTTCCCAATGTGGCTTTTCTCCGAACGAGAATAGAATTTATAGAATCTCTTTTCGCCGCCGGCGAAGTGGCGGAAATATGGATTACATTTGCCGACCCACAGGAAGGCAAGCCTAAGAAACGTCTGACCCATCCTCTCTTTCTTACCAGATACCGCAATATCCTAAAAGAGGGCGGTATTGTCCACCTCAAGACGGACAGCAGGTTACTCTATTTCTATACCATGGAGGTGGCGGCAGCCAATTTTCTCGAAGTAATGACTCATTGCGACGACATTTACGGCTCGCCCGAGTCCGTTCCCGAAGCGGTAACTGCCATCCAGACCTTCTACGAGTCACATTTTGTAATGCGGGATATCCCCATCACTTATATGGCATTCAAGGTAGCTAGTGAAGGAGAGCTAATCTCCCCTGACTGGGACCAAAGCCCCTACATACAATCCTACAGGACAATTACTATAATTAAGTAACAGCCATGCACTCTATCTCCACCAGCCATTCAGGGCGACAGACGGGGGCCAAGAGGTAGGTGTGCGGTATATTGCGGAGAATAAAAGAGAGACGTTGTTGCACAACCTCCAAATCCTCACTATTTCTGAGATAGACTATAGCCATCTGCACATCTTCCATGGAAGCATCAGCCTCTGAAAGCAAAACGGAAACATTTTCCATCATCCTGTCGCATTGCTTTCCGACATCACCTATGTGGACTACCTTTCCATGGGCATCTATACTCGCCGTGCCCGAAATGAAAATATGACTGCGATCATCATAATCTATAACCGTACCTCTTTCAAAAGTTACCCCGTACAATGATGTGGGAGAGAGATGTGAATAAGCGTGTAAATACCGTATTTCGCACTTTTGAGGATCTTTGAGTGCTAGTGCATCCAGCATCACATCGCCTCCCTTGGATGGTCTTTTTCCGGGGGCACCGAAAATTCCGGTGCTCGCTATATAGTGAGTATCGGCGCGAAGGCCTACTGAGTCGAAAAATTCCCTTCTGGCTCTGACAAAATCGGAATATTTGTAGTCAATATCATCTACAAAAAACCAGGTGCGTATGCAATTGTCGCTTATATTCATCCCCTGTGAGGAGAGAGACTGCTGATAATTGCACAAGACCTCCTGACTCTGATCATAAACCTTTTCTTTGTCCGAGACGATATTGGCACTCCATACCAGCAACTCTGAGGCAAGAGAGGGTTCAGAAGCCCATATCCAGAGGGAGACAGGCAGATCCCCAAGAGGTCTCTCTCTTACAACGGATATCGCTTCAAATGGTCTCTCAAGAGGGGGCACAGCTGTCACTTCATCCAAAAAGAGACGGCCTGCAATTACGCTAAATCCCTGTGGAATGGATTCTGCAGCTGTTCTAAGCGCACTTTCCACAGATGGAGCACAGACCATTATCTGAAGCTCGGCTCCACTACCTTTAGGGGCAAAAACTTTTGTATTGCACTTCACATTCATACCCAAATATGTTCAACAAGAATTTTTACACCCATAAGCAGCAATATAAGGCCACCGGTAAACTCAGCAACTGACTTAAAGCGGCTTCCGAAAATATTACCAACGTAAATACCGATAACTGAAAAAATGGCAGTTGTGATTGCAATAAGCAATGCCGCCGTCCATATATTTTCATTAAAAAATGAAAATGAAATCCCGACCGCAAGAGCATCGATGCTTGTAGCCACCGCCATAACCAGCATGCTCTTAAAAGAAAAATCAGGGCTGATATCTCGCTCTTTCTTCGAAAAAGCCCCCCTTATCATATTGATACCGATCAATCCCAACAGAACGAAAGCAATCCAATGGTCGACATGCTCCACAAATGAAGCAAAACTCACTCCCAGAAAAAAGCCGATAACAGGCATCAAACCCTGGAACCCACCGAACCAGAGGGCAACACTCAACACATTGCGCGGACGGAGACGTTCCACGGAAAGCCCTTTGGCTACTGAGACAGCAAAGGCGTCCATTGAAAGACCTACCGCTATGATAAAAAGCTCTAAAAAAGTCATAAAAAGGGTGTCAGCACTTTCTGACTGACATATATCGTGCAAATTCAACCAGATACTCTCTAGCCGGTGAATCATCCAGAACTGAAAGTGAAGTCACTGCCTTGGAGATCTCCTGCTCGAGACGATTGTAAGCATAATCAAGACCTCCATATCGCTCTACAAGAGCAATCGCCTCGCGTGAAATTGCTTGCTTTTCCTCCTTACCGGAATTCATGTCGAGAAGCCTGAGACGTTCCACAAACTCCGAAGAAATCTCGCGAGGCGCATTGTACAGGAAACCGAAAAAGGGAAGGGTAAACTTTTTATCGAGTATATCCACACCCACCGGCTTGCCGACATTGAGGCATGTAGAGTAATCGAAGATATCATCCATCATCTGAAACGCCATTCCAAGGTGAAACGAATAGGATTTAACGGCTTCCATCTGTACAGCAGAAACATCGGCAGAATGAGCCGCACTCATCATCGAAGCTTTGAACAAAGATGCGGTCTTGCAGAATATTATGGTATTGTAATCCTCTTCGGTGGCATCGAGCGAACTTGCCTTCTCCAACTGGAGCATCTCCCCTTCCGCCAACTTGGCAAGACAGCCGGCAAATAAGCTGAGTACCTCATTATCGCACTTCGTCAGTATGAGATCTATGCCTCTGGAAAGCCAAAAATCTCCAACAAGTACGGAAGCTGTGGGGGAATAGAGGGACATCACCGTTGGAGCTCCACGCCTTCTGGGAGAATTGTCCGCCACATCATCGTGAAGCAGAGTTCCGGTGTGCAAAAGCTCCGCTGCGACTGCACAACGGAGCACTTTATCATTGCAAACACCGGAAACAGCTCTTCCGGTCAGCATGGCAAGGAGGGGCCTGAGTTGTTTGCCGGAATGCTCAAGCAAATAGGCATTAACCTGATTGAGCAAGAGCATCTCCGAATGAATGCTCTGCCGTAACAATTTCTGGAAAGCAATCCAATCGCTCCCCAGATATTCTACCACCCTCCGATACAACACAGTGTAAGGGTTTAGAAACAAAAACCTACTGAAATCTGGAGATTGCCGATACTCTTGTTAGCCTCTTTGGCGTTAGCCAGATATTCGTCAATACTGCTCACATGGCCAAAATTCCATTCATACTTCGCAGTAATCTGAAGTTTCCATATATTCAGACCTGCACCTACTCCAATACCATACTCCAGATTGGTTTTTTCATTGATAAGTTGATTGACCAAGGAATTGCTTGCTTCTTTATTCGCCCAGTTTTTGATGTTGTATGCAATCTTCGGCGTAAGCATAATGAAGGGTTTGGCAGCAATCAGATCAATACCCCACTGAATATTTACGGGCAGCTCAAGATATGAAGACTTTTTCTGAACCTCAAGAGCACGATCAATATCAACAAGCTTTACACCCTGAACACTGTAAAGAAGTTCGGGCTGAAGGGAGAAACCCAACACGCTACCTGTCTGGTATCCTGCACCGAAGTGCCATCCAGAGCCATCTTCAAACCTGAAGCCTTTGCCCTCAAGATCGACATTGGTATAATTGAGACCTCCTTTGAAAATCAAACCCTGCGCACTCGCTACAGTACCTGTAGCGAACAAAAGCAGAATCGCAAGAAAAATTGATAAACGTTTCATAATACTATTCTATTAGTGAAGCTATCTTGTTGTCAAGTTCCCTTTTGGGGACAACGCCGACAACTCTATCCACCACCTCTCCGTTTTTGAAGAAAATGATTGTAGGAATATTCATTACGCGATACTTCGAGGGAATCGCGCTATTTTCATCAACATTGCATTTGGAAACTATCACCTTACCCTCGTACTTGACGGCCAATTCATCGATGACAGGAGATATCATCAAACAGGGGCCACACCAGGGTGCCCAAAAATCCACTACTACCGGCTTATCTGAAGCCATTACGATATCCTGAAAATTGGAATCATTTACTGCTAATGCCATAAAATTTCTATTTAAAATTGTTTATAAAATGCTGATTAAATTTATTATAAAGTGCTAAGTTAGTCAATTTTTTAAAAAAACTATACGGTCTGTTCGATATTCCATACAAAAGCACGTATACCAATCTCCTTGTTGCGATTGTCAAGTTTTCGGACAGTCAACAGGAGTTCCTCCACACGATCCTCCTCTACGACAGTCAGTACTGCGGAATTCATTTCCGGCCAGGTATGAGTGCCGCGACGGGGTTCCCCATCATTGGTGCCGCGTCCCTGTACCTCTTCAAAAAAGGTAAAGCCGTTTATCCTGAGTTGGTCGAGCATATACTCAACACGTGCCGTGTTGGCCTGATTGAATACTATAAAAACACATTTCATATCTGTCAACTATTTTTTTAAAGCGGCCTCATCGTCAGCCGATATTTGCATGAAAACAAACTCTTTGCGGAGCTTAGCCTCTTTATTGCGTTCGCCGTGGCGTGACATGACAGCGTATGCAACAGGCACGATGATCAAAGTAATTACCGTGGAAACCAAAAGGCCCCCTATAACCACGATTCCCATCGGACGCCACAGCTCGGATCCCTCTCCCCGGCTCAACGCCATAGGGAGCATGCCCAAAAGGGTGGTCACGGCAGTCATAAGCACCGGACGGAGACGTGACTCTCCGGAAAGTGCAATTGCCTCGTTGAGTTCATGTCCACGATCACGCATCAAATTAGTGTAGTCTACAAGCACTATACCATTCTTCACCACGATACCCACAAGCATGATACAACCGAGGGCTCCGATCATATCGAGATTAATACCCGTAACCCAAAGTGCCAAAATGACACCCGAGAGGGCGAAGGGCACTGACATCATTATGATGGCCGGCTTCGAAAGTGATTCAAACTGCGAAGCCATTACAATATAGACCAGAAGAACAATCAGCAACAGCAACTCAAACATATCCGCAAAGGTTTCCTGCTGCTCTTCATAATCGCCCGCAAGACGTACTTGCACACCACTTGGAGTGGAAATTTTGTCAATTTCTGCCTGAACTTGCTCTGCAAGTTGACCCAAAGAGACATTGTATGGGGTTATGGAAACCGTCAAATAACGCTGACGGCTTTTTCTGTCAATGGTCGGCGGAGCCCAGTACTCCTCAATCTCAGCCACTTCTCTCAGTTTGATGGAGCGGCCGGTATTTGTAGGAATGGTTAAGTTTTCAATAAGAGTGATTGAATTGCGATCCTCCTCCTTGAGACGTACTACGATATCGTACTCGTCGCCATCCTCCTTGAGGTATCCGGCCAAGAAACCATTTACACGATTGCGAACATAAGTGGAGACGGCAGCTGAATTGAGTCCATGATAGGCTATTTTCTCCTTATCCACAGTAATTTTGAGTTCAGGACGCTCTTCATCACGGCTGACATTAACGTCACGAGCCCCCTTGATATTGGCCTTGACTGCCTGCAGCAACTCCTCCGCATAAAGATTGGTATCATCAAAATCGAAACCGTAGACTTCCACACTCACTTTATTGCCACCTCCCATTCCCATACCACTGGAGGTCGTACACTGATAGTCGATAATTTCGGGATACTTGTCAAGTTCTGCACGCAGCACCTCCGCAATCTCGAATATTGTTCTTTCTCTCTCATATTTCTTATTACAGACCACGGTCATCACGATCTTGTTGTTGGTTGTAGAGGAGAATAGGGCACTGATTCTGGCATCTTCATTGCTTCCTGCCGAAGTGGAAATGATCTTGATTTCCGGTACCAGCTCTTCGAATCTGGCTTCAATTTTACGTGCAGTCTTGAGAGTCTCCTCGAGACGGGTGCCTCGCTGGAGTTCAACTGTAACACTGAGGCGGCCGTTATCGCTTTGAGGCATAAAGTCTGCCCCTATTCTGCCGGTAATTGCCGGAAGAAGCGAAGCCACAAAGAAAATGAATGCTATGAGAATTGTGATTCTCTTATGATTGAGACACCAGCGCAGGATATTTGCATACCAGGCGCTTACCTTATTGTGGAATTTTTCTATATATTTTTCATACCAATCAATTTTAGGCTTTACAATCTGCAGATGTCCCTTCTCATCAATTCTCACTTTATTGGCCTTGAGCAACTGAGAAGCCAGCATGGGAGTTAAGGAAATGGCCACTATGGTCGAAATCGAAATTACTATGGTCACAATCCATCCAAGCTCCTTGAACATGATACCGGCCATACCGCTGAGCATTGTCAGAGGCACAAATACAGCTATAATCACTAGCGTTGTGGCAATAACCGAAATCCATACCTCATTCGTCGCATAAATAGCGGCCTCACGCGGTGACGATCCCCTCTCAACATGCTTAGTAATGTTTTCGAGTACCACTATCGCATCGTCAACCACCATACCTATAGCCACTGTCAACGAACTGAGCGAAATGATATTGAGCGAACTGCCCACGAAGAGCAGGTATATGAATGCTACGATAAGCGAGATGGGAATGGTAACCGCAATAATGAATGTCGCTCTCCATTTGCCGAGGAAGAAAAAGACCACCAGTACCACGAAAAGCAATGCATAGAGTATAGATTCCTTAAGTGAGTTGATGGAATTTTGAATTTCTTCGGAAGAGTCGTAGATAATGCCCATGTCGATATCCGAAGGGAGCGTCTTACGGATCTTTTCGATCTCTTTACGCACATCCTTGCAGACCTGTACGGTATTGGCTCCCGATTTCTTGGAAATCATCAGTCTGACCGCCTCTTGCCCGTTTACCTTCTCGTCAAGTGTAAGATCCTTTATAGTATCCCTGACGGTGGCCACATCCTTTACAAAAATAGGTTTGCCCATAACTGTGGTGACAACGATGTCGCCGATTTCCGAACTCTCGACATACTCACTGCGTACCTGCATATGGTACTGCTCTTTTTCCATTTTGATGGTACCGGAGGCAAGATTCAAATTGTTGGCTCTGATGGCATTGCCGACGAGTTCCAAAGGCAGACCGTATGCATCGAGTTTGGCCTGATCTATGTCCACATAGACATAGCGTTGTGGAGCACCGGTAACACCAATGGTTCCTATACCGTCAACACGGTTGAGGATGGTAACCACTTCATCATTGAGAATCTTTTCAAGTCCCGGATAACTCTCTTTTGCCAGCACATAATACTGAAGTATAGGCATCATGCTGGTGTTTAGTTTGAAAAGTATCGGAGTGGAACAACCTTCGGGGAGGTTGTCTCTGATCAGATCGAGATAAGAGCGCGCATCGTTGGAAACTTCGTCCAGATTCGTACCCCACTCGAACTCCAGGAAGACAATGGACATATTGTCTCTCGAGCTGGAGGTGAGTTCTTTGAGGCCGTCAATCGAGTTGAGGCTGTTTTCAATAATCTTAGTCACATTGGTCTCAACTTCGCCTGCACTTGCTCCCGGATAGGTAGTCATCACCGTCACAAAAGGTGGATCAATCTCCGGAAATTGGTCAATAGGCAGTCTGTTCAGTGAGAAGAGACCTATGATAATCACGGCGGCGAAGATGAGTACTGTCGTCACCGGTCTTCTAATTGAGGTTTTGTATATACTCATATTATCAGTTCTGCTTTACAACATTGAGTTTGACTCCGTCAACAAGTTTAGCCTGGCCTACTGAGACAAGGCGATCTCCTTCATTTACTTCATTGCTGATGAGTTCTACCATATCGTCGAAACGCTGTCCGGTCTGCACGAATACTCGCTTTGCTTGGCCATCTTTCTCGAGATAAATATAGCGCTCATTGGATCCTACAAGCTTGAGAATAGTCTGGTAGGGTACAATGATGGCCTCAGACTGACCGAGAGGGAGTGAGGTGTGCGCATACATTCCGGGACGGAGCTTAAGAGAACCGTTGGGAATTCTCACTTTGCACTGGAAGGTGTGAGTAGCGGCATCGATGGTGGGATAAACTATCTCAATTGTGCCCGAGAATGATTCTCCGGGATAGATGTCCGATTTGATATCTATCCTCATTCCTTTTTTAACGAGAGGAAAGTAGCTCTCGGGAATATTTATCAGAGCCTTCAAAGTATTTATCTGGGTAAGCACGAGAATAGGCATTCCGCTGTAAAGTTCGCCGGCCTCGTAGTTTCTGGCTGAAATCACACCTGAGAAGGGTGCTCTGACAAAGGTATTCTTTTCGAGAAATGCAAGGGATTCTTCTGTCTGGTCATATCCGAGTTTGGTCTTGTCATAGACCTGTTTGGAAATTGCGCCGCTCTCCTTGAGCGCCTCCATCCTCTGGAGTTCCACTGCCAGATTGGCATAAGTAAGTTTTGTGTTATTGAGTTGGGTTTGATCCATGCGCACAAGCATCGAGCCCTTCTGCACATTGGAGCCCACTTCAACATATATGTGCTCAATCTTTCCAGTGAGCGAAGGAGCGATGTTTACTGTTTCGTAGCCCATAAGAGTGGTAGAAAACTCAACTACACGCCGGATTACCGATCTGCTGATGGTTGTGGTCTCCACCTGTTCTACGCGTTCCTGGGTAATTTCCTCCTGCTTCTGCCGCGTTCCGCCGCAGCTGGTAAAGAGTATTGCCGTGAGGGCAATAAGTGAAATACGGATGATTTTCATATGTTTTTTCATTGATTATTATCTGTTCAAAAGTTGTTCGAGGGAAATCTGTGCGTTTACAATCTGAAGCAGGGACTGCACATAGCCGTTCTGGGCAACAATCAGAGTGGTGCCTGAATTGGTCACATCCAGTGCGGAGGCTACACCGTACTCATATTTGAGAGCAATATTATCAAACACTCTCCTTGCCACCTCTACATTTTCTTTCTGGGTCCGATACTGTTCAAGAGCCGATTTCAGGTTGTAAACCAGCTGTCGGTGCTGGATTTTCAAAGCCGCTTCGGTATCGGCAAGTGTATTGAGCTGCTTTTGATATGAAATGCGTGCGGCCTGTACCGATTTGGTATTCCTGAGACTGGTAAATAGAGGCACTTTAACTGCAATACCGAGCATATTCGGAGGGGTCATATTCATCGTCATCTCATCGCTGAAGTAGTGCTTTTTAGCATATTGATGAAAAATACTGAAAGTAGGACCTCCCGACCAGCCGGTCAACGCAATCTGCTTTTTTGCAAGATCGGTGCCGGCTTTCAGTAACTTGTAATTATAATTATTATTTACATCAAACTCCTCACGTAAAAGGTCGCTCACCGCATCCACATTCATCAACTCGGGAATGCCCTGAGTGAGTTCTATTTCCGAGTTGACATCTAGGTTGAGTTGCAGACGAAGGGAGTTGTAGACCATCTCCAATGAACGTTCGGTAGCATTGATGGAACTCTCCATAGTGGCTACCTGAACCTTGAGCTGGTCTGCGGCGGTTTGCTCGGACACCCCCACATCCACCGACCTTTGAGAGATGCTATGGAGCTTTTTCATGCTCTCGAGGTTTTCTCTGAGCAGCTCCAAAGTCTCCTCTGTCACAAGTGCCGAATAATAGAGTACCTTTACCTGATTTGTAATCTCTTGTCCGCTCTTGCGAAAAGAGATGTCCGCCATATGCTTCGATATATTGGCTACCTGAGTGGAAACAATTTGAGCTCCGCTCAATGCAACGGCTGTGGTAACGGTAAAAGAGGCGCTGGGCGGCATAGAAATGACCATCGCACCAAAATCCATCTTGTAACCCATCATGTTGGCATAATCCAAACCCGCCGTCACCTGAGGCATCATGCTTGCGATGGCCTGCCAACGGGCGGCTTCTGCCTTCTTAATTTCCAGCGAAGCGTTTTCGAGGGTACGGTTATGCTCAAGAGCATATTCCTGAGCATCCTGCAGAGAAAGATAGAACTTTTCCTGTGCCTCTGCCGCAAAAGCAGCAAAAAGCAATATCACGCACACACCCGATCTTATGAGATTCATGGTTTTTTGTTTCATACAATATTGTTGATTTTATTTTTATTCAAATAGTCGTCAATAAGCATTCTTCCTTTTTCAGTGGAAATGCTCCTGAAATAATAGATGATTGTCTGGTAGTAGATCTCTTTATTGCTGAGAGGAGTCTCGGCATGATAATCTACCCTGCCTATGACCCTGATAAGCATAGGAAGCAGAGTCACCAGAGAATCAAGCTGCAGATCAGGAAGAAGCAGACCATCTTCCTGACCTTTGCGCAAAAATTTTCGCAAATCTCCACGATGCTCTTCTAAAATGACCTTTTCCACATTCTCATAGATGTCGGGAAGGTATTTCTTCGCATCCGAAAAGAGGCGGAAGGCACTTGTGAGTTTACTGTCCGGACGGTAATGGTATCCGCTGAGAACAACGCTGATGATATTATCATCATGACAGCTGAAGACTTCATGATAGTATTCACGGGTTTTTTCATTGCAGTATAGAAGGGCCTGCTCTATTATGTCATTTTTGTCGAGGAATAACTCATATAGAGTCCTCTTGGAGATCCCGTTGTAGGCGGCAATTTCGTCAACCGTCACCTTGCGACAACCCTCTTTAATCAGGAATTCAGTAGTTTTCCTAAGTATTTTTTCTTTTATTTTTATATTTTCTAAAAACTAAATAAACAAAAACAGTTTTTCGTGTTCATTGACCAAAATTCG
>JAKQLB010000184.1 GCA_029567375.1 Bacteroidota bacterium
GCTTTGGTCAATTATTTCGCGTGCCTCGGCTCTGGCTTCCTCTATTATCTCCTTGCGGAGTTGCTTGATATCACCAAGTTCCTTATGATATTTGTCGGTAAGACTCTCAAGGGTTTTGTCGGTGCTTCTGATACGGGCAAGTTTCTCGTCGAGAACGCGTTTGCTTCGCGCTATCTGACGGAGATTTCGCTCAATACTCACAAATCCGCTGCCAGCACGCTCTTCCGCGTCCTTGACAATAGTTTCGGGGAGCCCTATATTGCGAGCCAACTCGAAGGCAAAGGAGTTGCCGGGGAGTCCTTGCTCAAGTTTAAAGAGTGGTGTAATGCCTGCCACATCAAAGAGCATCGCGCCATTGGCAACACCGGAACTATTGTTGGCGTAAAGTTTCAGATTGGTGTAGTGAGTGGTAATTACTCCATAAGCTCCGATCTCTTCGAGGCGCGCTAATACGGCCTCTGCAATGGCACCTCCTGCAGTAGGCTCGGTGCCGCTTCCAAACTCATCTATCAGTACCAGTGAATTGTCGGTAGCATTTTCAAGTATTTTTCGGATATTGACAAGGTGGGAACTATAAGTGCTGAGGTCATTGTCCAGGGATTGATCATCCCCTATGTCTATGAAAATATTGTCAAATATCATCATCTCCGAAACCTCGGAGGTGGAAATCAACATTCCCCACTGGAACATATACTGCAGCAGACCCACCGTCTTTAGGCAAACTGACTTGCCACCGGCATTGGGACCGGAAATGAGCAGAATGTGTTTTTCACGTGTCAGAGTGAGGGTCAACGGCACTATCTCTTTCTTTTCCTTTCGGAGAGCCTTCTCCAGCAGGGGGTGACGTGCCTTGCGCAATGCGAGTTCCCCCGTTTCCGATATAATCGGCATACCGGCTATCATATCCAGCGCTACATTTGCCTTTGCACGGATAAAATCCAACTCTCCGATATAGTCGGAGGCAGCTATCAACTCCTCCAGATAGGGACGCAGAAAGTCGGAAAATTCCACCAATATCTTCAGAATCTCGCGCTGCTCGTCAAACTTCAGCTGGCGCACCCGGTTGTTGAGCTCCACCACCTCCATAGGCTCGACAAAGGCGGTCTTGCCGCTTGAGGATTCGTCATAGACGAAGCCTGCGATACGCTTTTTATTGGCTACCGGCACGGGTATGAGGATTTTCCCGTCCCTTACAGAGACAGAAGCATCCTCATCCACCAGCCCTTCAGCCTGCGCCTTTTTGAGCAGTTGAGAAATACGTTTGGAGATTGCACCCTCTTTTTCTTTGAGCGAACGGCGGATGGTATGCAGTTGCTCTGAAGCGTTGTCGCGCATCTCACCATTCTTGTCAATCAGCGCATCAATCCTGCGGGCCACTTCGGGATAATAGGTGATCCTTTCGGAGAGCTTTCGCAAATTGGGATAGAGATCGTCCTTACATCCTTTGAAGAAAGAGAGGACCTTACGCAAGGTATCGAGCGAAATCCTGAGCTTACTCAGGGAAACCAAATCTATATATGTGGAAGGTACATTTAAAGGCAGCAAAAAGGGCTTTGTATCGATAAAGCCCATGGAAGGAAATGAATCCTCAAACATCGAGATCAGACGCATCTCGTCTGTGAGTTGCAGACGCAAATCAATCTCTTTCGCATCGCGGGAAATCTCTTCATCCCACACTTTGTCTACGGCATATTGCGTGGAGCAACGCTCTGCGATCCCTCTCCTTATCCTATCAAACCCTATTTTCTGCTCCAGTATCATCCTTTCAATCCTTATCTGTATGAGTTTTCAATTGCGGTTCTGAGCTCGGTAATACTGTTCATCTGTTTAAGTACCCCATTTGAAACAAACGAAATATTGCCGGTCTCTTCTGAGACTACAATGGCGCTGGCATCGGTCTGCTCGGTTATTCCGACGGCAGCCTTGTGGCGCAAGCCATATTGAGCGGGAATATTGGGGTTTGCAGAGATTGGAAGGGTACATCTGACTGCCTGAATCCTCTCATTTGCGATAATAAGAGCACCATCGTGCAAAGGGGAATTCTTAAAAAAGATGTTGAGAAGCAGTCTGCGACTGATTCTTGCATCAACTTCATCACCCGTCTCTATGATGGGTGCAAGAGAAGTCCTGTGCTTTAGTACTATAAGCGCTCCGGTATTCTCCTGTGACATCATCCTGCAGGCCTCCGTCAACTCTTCCAGAAGTTCGGGACTTACCACATTGACCCCGCCGCGATTCTTGAAAAGGCGACGGAAAAAGCTGCCCCTGTTTGCAGAGGCATACCTGGAGCCCAGATGGAGTAGAAAACGACGTATTTCCGGTTGGAAAATCACAATTAAAGCAATCACACCCACTCCGAGCACCTGTCCCATGAGCGAAGAGAGGAGCTTCATATTGAAGGCGGAAACCACCAGCCATATCACATAGAGAATGAGTATTCCCGCAAAAATACTCATCGCGGCAGTTCCGCGTATAAGTCTGATAATCTGAAAAATCAGCAGACCGACAAGTATAATGTCGAGAATATCTACAAATGTTATGGAGACAAAATCAAACATGATTGACAAAGGTACTATTTTTTCCTGACTTCCATTTAAGTTTCTTTCCAAAGCCAAGACGATTGTCGGTATATTTTAGTTCGGTGAGAACAAGGCGCCAGATGTCTCCACCCTTTAGGATTGCATAGGGAAAGCGTTTAAGATACGCCAACCTGTATTTGTCAAAAAGCGATCCGTCACATTTCTCCACAATCGCCCTGAACTGCAGACCGCGGATTTTTCCGATCACTTCCGTTTCAAGCGCAATAGAGCCCGTCACAATAGGATTCTCCATAAAAAGCTGTGCATGACGTGTCTCTTCCTCAGAGGTAATGACAAAACTCATCTCCTCTTCCAGAAACACATAAAAGCAACTTGCACACCACAAATCCCCATTTGCGGCACAAGCAAGAGACATCACGTGATGTTCTGAAATGAATTCGATTATTCTTTTGTCGGGCATGCCGCAAAATTAAGGTTTTTTTGTAGGTTTGTACAAAATAAGTATCGGTATGAGCTGTTGGAATGACATTGTCAGTGGAACGAGATACTCTTTCAAAGCGCTTGGGGACCTCTTTTTCCCCCGCAAATGCGCAGTTTGCGAAGCCATTCTTGCCTGTGAAGAAGTAAACATTTGCGACGATTGCCGCACGGACATTCCCTATACCTGGTTCTGGAGCTGGCCGGAGAATCCGGCCGAAGAACGGATGTGGTCCAAAGTAGGCATTGAGAGTGCCGTGTCTCTATTTTTCTATCGTTACGCCGGCGGCTATGGCCACATTCTCCACAAATTCAAATACAGGTGCAATATTCCGCTGGGATTGGAAACCGGCAGAGATCTCGGTAAAAAAATGGCAAATGGAGGGCGTTTCGGAGATATTGATGCCATCGTACCTGTCCCGTTACATTGGCGCAGACGGTGGAGTCGCAGTTTCAACCAGGCTGACATTATTTCCAGAGGCGTAGCCGAAGGCTTTTCATCACAACCTGAAGGAAAATCCATTCCTGTTATCAGATCCCTCGTGAAACGTACGAAGATGACCTCCACTCAGACACGCCTCAGCGGAAATGAAAAGGCGGAAAATGTGAAAAATGCCTTTCGCGTGAATAAGAAAGTCGCTTTACGACTCCTTTCGAAAGGCATGAATCATATATTGCTTGTAGATGATGTGCTCACATCCGGAGCAACCCTTGCAGCTTGTGCCACGCCTCTGATGCTATATTTCAGGGTAAGCGTGGCCACCATAGGATTCGTGGAGTAATACTATTCTCCCAGCATTTCCGCTACGATATGCTGCATTCCGGCATATTTATCCAGAATCCAAAGTACGTAACGTATATCGACGCAGACACATTTATTCATCACCGGATCGAAATAGGTATCACCTGCAAGGGATTCCTTGTTGCCGTCAAATGCAAGTCCTATCAGTTCGCCCCGGCCATTCATCACCGGACTGCCGGAATTGCCGCCCGTGATGTCATTGTCGGTAACAAAATTGATATACAATTCTCCTGTGGAAGGATCGGCCCATCTGCCCCAATCACGGGCTTCGTAGAGAGCTTTCAATTCGGGTTTGAGTGAATAAATATATCTGTCGGGGTCATGTTTTTCCAGTATGCCGCGTACCGTACTCCTTTCAAGACAAATTATGCCATCACAGAGGCAAAGCGGACCGACTGTCCCGTAAGTGATTCTCATCGTGGAGTTGGCGTCAGGATATTGTGGAGTGCCTTTTTCAAGATGCATCTGATAGAGTAAGTTTCTGTAGTTATTCTCGAGTCTAGTAAGTTTTACTCCTCTGTCAACTTTACTCTTGTAGTTGTTGTACATTATCATTTTTGTGGAAGAGATGGCTGCCACGAGAGGGTCTGCACGATATTCTTCCGCAGTAGTCGCCCCCAATAAAGCTTTTTCAAACCGATTTTGATCCGTATAAAGAGAGTTCTCCCATATCCAGTCCACAAGAGCGTAAGTGTCCCCTTCAAACAGATCATACTGTTCACTCAACCATTCTCCCCAGAACACTCTGTCCACATGAGCATAAAATTCCCTTATGGAGAGATCGACCAGATCTTTTTCCACCCTCATGTCAAACTCATCGTACATCTTCATTATTGTCTCGAGGAGACGTGTACTGTCGGCTATAGGCACCTGGCAGCCTTTGCTCTTTGCCACCATTTCCGCACTTCTGGCAATATGATTGACCATCCGGTGCAATCGCACTCCCCTGGCAATAGTTTCACGGAAATAGCCTATCTGCTTCTCTATATATTCCAGAGACTTGTATTTTACTTCGAGATCATGCAACAAAGTACCGTAGCGTTTTGCCCTCAGGGAATCCGACATTATCCATTGCTGTAGCGTCACCTCCTGCTCCCGTTTTTTCTCCGCCACATTATACTTTCTGTAACAAAATATCTCACCTTCACGGATTTCCTGCACATTACTCAATGAAAAGTAGTGGTCAGCATACTTCAGACGTACTGCCGGATCCAGATTCATCCAACCGTCGATAATCTTCATCTGCTCCCCCTGAATTTCAACTTGTATCGGATTGACAACTGTTTCTATATTATTCACCTTAAAAGAGGATGCATACCTATCTGTGCGTCCGGGATAACCCATTACCATCGCAAAGTCTCCTCTTTGCACACCTGCAGTGGATATTTTCAGCGTACGGGAGGGCTTCATCGGAATATTGTCGGGTGAATAGTTAGCAGGAGAACCGTCAGGAGCCGTATAGATGCGGTAGAGTGCAAAATCCCCTTTGTGCTGTGGCCATTCCCAGTTGTCCACCTCACCTCCGAAGGAAGCGATGCAGACCGGCGGAGCTGCCACCAGACGTACATCTTTATAGACTTCGTAAAGTGCCATATAGTACTTGTTGCCACCCCACATTGAGGAACAGGAGACCTCTCCCTTACCTTTGAAGAGCCTTCTGTACTTACCCTCGATTAAGCTGTAAACCCTGCGCATCGCAAAACCGCCGCCCCTTGGAACGATTGAATCGCGCAGGTGCTGTACTTCCTTAGTGACATCTATCACTTTCTTTAGAAACCAGATACCGTCACCCTTTACCGGAGCCTCCTGCGAGCGATCCATCGCCCAGAACCCATCTTCAAGATAGTTGTGCTCGGGGGTGCTCAGCGCATGCACATCGGAATAGGCGCAGTGATGGTTGGTAATCATCAGACCTTCGGATGAGATCATACTGCCGCTGCAGCCGAAAGCGAGCGACACGACTGCATCACTCAATC
>JAKQLB010000389.1 GCA_029567375.1 Bacteroidota bacterium
TGAATTCGATGGGGTCAGCGAGGACCATTTTTATATCCTCGTAAATCATCTCAAATAGCCCATGAGTTTTTGATCCATCGGGCAAAGTGTATCCTGCCTCGGTGTCGATTTCGTATTCTAGTTCTAGGGTGATACGGGCAAGAGTTGATATTTATATCACCTCCCTTACTACAACACTCCAATCGTAATAATTGATTGTATGTTTTCCATCATTCATTTTGTTTTTAAAAGCCTGAGCCTCTTCCGGGGATCTAATATAATAATGTTTGATTAATTCCTCGTCACTCATGGCGAGGACCTTAAGGCGCTTCTCCTCGGAAACCTGGGCTCTGTGTGCGTCGTAAGCCCTTTGAATCTCTGATTCTAAATGCGGGAGGGTAAAGTAATTAGCCAGCGCCCTGTAGATTTGAGATTTATCCTCAAGATCTCCGTCGATTTGGAAACTAAAACCATCCTGCTTTACAGATATTTTACCGTAAAATTCTATTCTTTCGTCGCCCGCCCATGCGTCTTTAGACCAAGAGAGTTCCATATAGTTCCTTTCTGCCTTTGTAATTGTATATTTCTTGTCTCCCGAATGGCCTCTTTCAAACTCCGGCCCCTCGATCAGGCGGAAGTCAAAGACGGCGTTAAAGTCATCCTCTGCACTCTGTACTTCAAAGTTCAGTCTATCTATCCTCGGGATATAGTCTTTGATAAGCCTAGCCTTGTTCCGCTCTTTAAACGTCTCGGCGTCTTCCAGAGTCTTGAATCTGTTATGATAGATCTCGATTGCCGTATAGTATCCGCCCTCTGTATTAAGGGATGGATCATCTCTTTCTCCCAGGAGCTTATAGATGGTAGTCCTGTAGGGCTTGTTTGCGAACAATCCGATATAGTAGTCAACTTTGTTTACCTTTCTGGAACTATACCCGTCTGGATTCTGTTGCTCATAAATAGCAATGAGACTAGCCAAGGGGGTTTGATAGAGGTATTCTATCTTCTGCTCAGTTTTCTCATATCTGTTTTTCTCCATCTCAAACTCTGTAATATTACAGTGTTTTAGAGACGACAAAGTAATTTGTCGTTTGAACTGATCCAGCCGGGA
>JAKQLB010000004.1 GCA_029567375.1 Bacteroidota bacterium
GAGCGAATCAGCGCGCTAGGCCTAATTATTTTTATATCTCCTTACTATCACAGAACGCATTCTTTGTCAGGCGCCAATAAGGAGCTGAACAGCGAGAGCTGAGCTCCGCCGTTGGCCGACGCGCGCAGCGAGGCGGCCAACGAGAAGGCTCAGCGGGAGCTATTAGCGATCCGCTGGAGCCGTTTGTTGGAGCGTTATTCCTTCTTTTTTGCTTTCTCTTTCCCCTCGGGCAGTTTCAATATAGGTTCTCCCTCAAGTTTCAAGAATTGCATTTTTGGGGTCGCTGATTGTATTGTCAAGATTGCTTCTCGAATATGTTGATCTTTCTTTGTGTCTTCTTCCTTTGCTTGTATAGGTTCAACACGGACCTCAAGGTTGTAGCCTCGATCAATTCTATTAGCAATCTTGTTCAAGGAAATTCGTACCGCGTTAAGCAATTCGTTCTTACGACCTCCGTCCTTCTGGTGATAGAATTTGTCAATGATCTCAACTGAAGCCTTTTCTATTCCGCCTTCGATTAGTTTGTTGGCGTAGTCTTCGATTCCAACTGTTTGTTCATCAGGTACACCTTGTTTTCGAAGGTCTTCTCGAAGCTTTCGTATCTCAAGAAGTTGCTTGTAAAGTGTTACAGTCCGTTCGATTGCCACAGCGAGACACGCTGCGAAAGGAAGTACAGCGTCGAGGTAGACCATGAGGTCAGTTGAAGAAATCGATCTTATTGGTAAATCAACTTTTTTACCTGTTGCAACCTCAGAAAACGCATTGAGGATGAAAGACAACTCTTTGAGTTCTTCGGCGAGTTCAGGAAGGCAGTTGCTCACGGCTTTACGAGGTATCAAAAGACCTATCTCACATTGTCCAGGGGATAAAGTCTCGTCGCCAATTCGGAAATGGCGCAATGCAGAAATTGCTTGCTCCAGGGCGTTTTTAAACGCCTGCAATCGCTTTTGGATTCCCTGAAGCTCTTGCAAGGCCACCGCTGGTGTAATCTGATTTCGTTCAAAAACTTGTTTTATAGTTTTTTCTAGTGCATTGCCAAAGAGGTCTTCGCCGCCAATCTCGGATAATATTTGTCGCCATGTTGGGCTGAACCTATCGCTCGGAGCATCCGTTGTCGCCGAGTACATTGATTTCAGGCTATTAGCTAAACTCTGTTGGTGGGGTGGATGTTGTGGCTGGCTTACCACATTTTGGAGGGCATTTATCAGTTCCTGCATCTTACCGACGAGATTTCTCTCTGCCATCTCTTGGCTGAGAGCTGTCACTATCGCGTGAAATCGCTCTGCATTCATTTTTTCCTCCAATCACTCCAACGGCGGAGCTCAGCAGTGGCATAAGGTCTGCCGGGACGCGAAGCGGACCATGCAGACCTGTGACACGAGCTGCAGCGACTTGTTGGCGCCGAGCGAATCAGCGCGCTAGGCCTAATTATTTTTATATCTCCTTACACTGCTGTCCCAACGTTGATTTTTTATAACGCCCTAACCTAGTGAAACTTAGTGGAATATGACGTAAAATGCAATTTATCGATTTGAAATATTTTTCCCGGATGTGCAAGTCTCCCTCATTAATGAATGAGGAGGCCGTA
>JAKQLB010000010.1 GCA_029567375.1 Bacteroidota bacterium
GTCCGTGTAATGGAAGGAATGTGAGTCACAGTGGCTTTCACAACAGTCATGATGATCGTGTGTATGATCGTGAATTGACTCGCAAGATACATCACCCATCATAAGTACCAAATCCGTGGTTCCCTCAATGTGGCATTTATGCACTCCGAAACCCACGAATCCTACAATATAGAAGATCGTGAAAAGCGCACAAAATAGATGTTTTACAAGTGTTTTCACCGGGGCAAAAGTAAAAATTATATGTATATTTGCAAAATATATTAAGTATCAAATCAAAGGTTCCAAATATGAAAGATTTTTTCAAAGTGCTGTTGGCCTCATTCGTAGGCACTGTCCTCGCCTTTTTGGTGTTCGGATTTTTCTCAATCATACTGCTTGTAGGTATAGCATCATTCGGTTCTTCCGATGAACCTATCATTGCGAAAGAGAGCATATTGCTTCTGGATTTCAAGACTCCCATCACCGAACAGAAGGGCGATAAGTTCTCCGTTAACCCTATTACCGGTGATATCGACATGACCGGAAGTATGTCGCTCTATTCTTTTGTAAAAGCAATCGACGCTGCAGCTGAAGATACGGGCATAAAGTTCATTTACATGACTCCCGGAACTCTTAATATGGGCATTGCCCAAATGGAAGAGGTCAGGGATGCCCTCAAGCGGTTCCGTGCCTCAGGCAAGGCGATAATCTCCTATTCCAATGAGTTCAATAACGCAAACTACTATCTCGCTTCTGTTTCAGACAAAGTAATATTCAACCCTTACGGTGATGTTTTCATCCTTGGATTGAGTTCAAACATGATATTTTTCAAAGACCTTCTCGACCGTATAGGAGTTGAATTGCAACTTATAAAACACGGAAAGTATAAAGCCGCGGCTGAGCAATTCGTTCAGAATGATATCAGTGCCGAAAACCTGGAACAAAACAAGACAATGCTCAACTCCATCTGGAAGGGCTGGTGCGATGAGATTGCAGAGTCCAGGGATTTCAATTCCGAACAATTCAACTTCTGGATTGATAATCTTGAATTCCATAATGCCTCCAGTGCACTCGAAAAGGGGCTTGTGGATGAATTGTGGTATAGCGACCAGGTAGCCGAGTACCTTTGCTCCCTCTACGGAGTCACCGAAGTAAAAGATCTCAAATTTACACCCATAACCAAATATGCCGCAGCGCGTGTAAAACCCGAACTACGTGCCAAAGAGAAAATTGCAGTGGTTTATGCTGACGGAGAAATCGTAATGGAAGGAACTGATAAGGCAGTCTCCGGCATCAAATTCTCCCAAACCCTTGAAAAAATAAGAAAAGACTCCACCATCAAAGCCGTGGTACTAAGAGTAAACTCTCCGGGGGGCGGCGTATCGGCCTCTGAAATGATTCACCGTGAAATATCTCTGCTGAAAGAGGTAAAACCTGTGATTGCAAGTTACGGTGACTTTGCTGCCTCCGGCGGGTACTGGATTTCAGCTAAAGCCGACAAGATATTTACCAACAAATCCACCCTTACCGGCTCAATCGGAGTGTTCGCACTCGTGCCTAATGTCAGCAAGACGATGGAAAAACATCTACACCTCCGTTCGGTGGCGATCACCACCAACAAACACAGTGATGCAATGAGCGGTATGCGTGCCCTCGACAATGCCGAAAGAGAGTATGTTCGGCAGTCAGTGGAGAAAATCTACACCGACTTTACCTCTATCGTAGCAACAGGCAGAAACATGAGTGTTGAACAGGTCGAAATGATTGCTCAGGGTAGAGTCTGGGCCGGCAGTGACGCGCTGGAGATCGGGCTTGCAGATATGGAGGGTGGGCTGGTTGACGCCATTGCATATGCGGCTGAAATGGCCGGTCTATCAAAGTATCGTCTAGTGGAGTATCCTCAAGTCAAAACTACTCTGGAGAAACTTATGGAATCCCTTTCAAAGACAGGTGCGGATATCAACACGCTGGCAGATCCTTTCGCATACATAGAGAAAAGTTATTCACGTCTGAAAGAGGCAACCGGAGCAGTTCACTATGCCCGTCTCCCTATAGTTTACGACATAAGATAAGGAAAAAGCAATAGATCACACCTTCGTGATAGATACAACTTGTTTGGTGGCCGCTGTGATTTTCCAGCGGTCATCAATTCTTTTGCCCACAATGCAGACAATCTGCTCCACCCCTTTTTTGTCGAGCGTAGTGACAACGATCTGACGCTTTTTTTCCTCCACATCGAGCTTTAGGTCAATAAAAAAGTCGCTTAACTTTTTGAAGCCTTTCATACCAAAAGGTCTGAAACGATCCGCAGGCTTCCATCTGCGGCATATAAGAGGGAATTTAAGCCGTCTGCCATCTACATACAGGGTACCTTCAGGTGCATTTTTGGGATTGAATCCGGCCGGTTTTGTGAAGACTTTTATCGAGACCTTGAAGTCATCATAATTCTGATCTCCGGGATAGACCTTGATATACTGTCTGTCCCGAATAAGAATGTGCGTAGGGGAAAAAAATGTCTTACCGCTCTGACCCTTGAGTGTCTCGGCTATCTGAGTTATCTGAGCATCATTGAACCCATAACTCTCCAATATCATGAATAACCACCAGTTGATGCTTTTTTCAGCCTTGAGTGCCTTGATGTCAATATGTAACACGCCATCTACCATACGGTAGAGAGTACCTTTCCTTGTATTGTATAGCTCTTCCAAGACCTCCGATATCTCGGAGAAGCGAGCCATAGATGTGTTGATTGTCTGCAGGAAGGAGGGATTAATTAGCTCAAAGTGAGGAAAGACCTCATTGCGGATGCGATTGCGGTGATAGTACGACTCTTTGTTAGTGGAATCTTCCCGGAAAGGAACATTGTGCGAAGCCACATAGTCGCTGATATCATGTCTGGTAGCGAAGAGCAGCGGACGGATAATGGGTCCGTTTGAGCGCCGGATCCCGGAGAGTCCTCGAAGGCCGGTACCCCTGAGAAGATTGATCATCAGAGTCTCTACACTATCGTTAAGATTGTGTGAAATGGCGAGGAAGTCCATCGAGTGCTCCTCCAACAGGGAGAAAAACCAGCCGTATCGAAGGTCGCGTGCCGCCATCTGGGTTGAAATCGATTGCTCCTGTGCAAACTCGTGAGCATTTACCTTTATCGTGTAAAAAGTAATACCGTATTGCTTGCACCAATCACGCACCATATCCTCATCCTGATCGCTTTCGGGACCTCTGAGGGAGAAATTGACGTGTGCAATCCTAAATGTGCAGGGCACGGTTGTATTTAGAAAAAGGTTAGCCATACACATAGAATCCATTCCTCCGCTAACTCCGACAAGGATCGATGGGTTGTCAACGCCGGCAATAAGAGAACGCAATTCTATGTCAAAAAGCTCCTGCACAATCCATTTATTATTTATTTCCAAAAGTATAAGATAATCCTATACTGAAAAGTTCCTTAAACTGCACTCCGGGCACTTTTATGGGTTTTCCGTTATCATCAAAAATTATATTACCCTGTTTGTCTTTTTTATCCAGAAACTTTATAGCATCATCATAGATGAGATTGGTCCTGAGGGTTACGGAAAAAAACTTGGTAATTTTAGCATCCGCATTTACATCCCAAAAGACCTTGACATTTTGGGGCTTATTAAGATAGTCCGAGAAGAGTGTGAGAGAAGTAAGGACTTTGAAGTTTTCAACTTCTATTTTTCCATCGACCTTGATCTGAGCACCAAGTTCAAACCGGCAAAACTGATCTTCGGCATTGCCATATTTTTCGCGTAGTTCCGGATTCTTTACCATTACGGTCTTTCCCGTAAGAGGAGAAATATTGATGGAGAAATTGTTGAAAGGCTTGTAGTCCACACCAAAACCGAGAGACACATATGCCGGAGTGAAGAAATCCGATACCAGATTGCCCTTCTCATGGCCTTGGGCAAACTGGGTTCTAAGATTGAACAGGGCTGATATGTATAGGGTTTCTACTGCCTTGTAACCCACTTTGCTGTCTAATATAAGACGGTCATCACTCTTCTTGTAGCCATCTTCAAAAGATTGTATGAAGCCATAACCGACCTGGAGTTGGTTGTCCCATATGAGTTTTTCACGTTTGTAATTGGCATTAGCTCCGGCAAAAGTATTGAGTGAAATGGAACCGTAACCTCCGGTTGCCCAGTTGGTAAGTGAAAGTCGTGAGAAACCGATCTGTGTGGTAAGGCTTTTAGTCCAATATTGGGGCTTTGGGGCCACGACCGTATCGGCCACCGCTACAGTAGTATCTGCGGGAACTACTTCCTGCGCAAATAGTGCCGTTCCCAAAAACAAAAACAGAAGAAATGCGATTGATCGTTTCATATAATGTTTCATTGTAACAATGTAGCAAATTTAATATGCTCTTGCAAAAAGCACCCTTTCATGGGAAGGCTTGCCGGAATAGATGCACTTGCCCTCTTCCTTGCAGACGAATGAATCCAAAGGGATGCAGCGGACGGTGGCTTTGGTCTCATCTTTAATTTTAGCCTCTGTCTCAGCAGTACCGTCCCAGTGGCAAAGCAAGAATCCACCTTCTTCTATTTTCTCTTTGAACTCATCCCAGCTATCTACCTTAAATGTATTTTCCTCGCGGAATTTTAGTGCTTTTGCATAAATATTTTCCTGAATATCATCCATCAAAGCGAGCAGGCGCTCTGCAAGTCCCTCCTGAGGGACACTCTCCTTATTAAGATTATCACGACGGGCGAGCTCCACGACTCCGGCAGCCAGATCTCTGGGACCTATTACGATGCGTGCAGGTACTCCTTTGAGTTCCCACTCGGCGAACTTGAATCCGGGACGTAGATTGTCCCTGTCATCCACCTTCACCGATAATCCTGCAGCCTCAAGTTCCTTTTTGAGCTCATACATTCTCTCCAAAAGCTGAGTATGCTCCTCTTCCGTCTTGAAAATAGGCACCATCACCACATGATAGGGCGCAAGTTTCGGTGGCAATATCAAACCATGATTGTCGCTGTGGGTCATAATCAGTGCTCCCATCAGACGGGTAGAGACCCCCCATGAGGTGGCCCATACATAATCAAGGCCGCCCTCCTTATTGGCAAACTGCACATCGAAGGCCTTGGCGAAGTTCTGACCCAGGAAATGCGATGTGCCTGCCTGCAAAGCTTTACCATCCTGCATGAGAGCTTCGATGCAGAGAGTATCCACAGCACCTGCAAAGCGCTCCGACTCACTTTTACGACCTACCACGACGGGCATTGCCATATACTCGCGCGCAAACTGCGCATATAATTCGACTATCATCTGAGTCTCATCTATCGCTTCCTGTTCAGTAGCATGGGCAGTATGCCCCTCCTGCCACAGGAATTCCGCAGTACGGAGAAAGAGGCGGGTACGCATCTCCCAACGCACCACATTGGCCCACTGGTTACAAAGGATGGGAAGATCCCTCCAGGATTGTATCCAGTTTTTGTATGTATTCCAAATGATTGTTTCAGATGTGGGGCGAACCACAAGTTCCTCTTCGAGTTTTGCAGAAGGATCAACCACAAGACCGGAGCCGTCGGGATCAGCCATCAGACGGTGGTGAGTCACCACAGCACACTCTTTTGCAAACCCTTCTACGTGCTCCGCTTCCCTGCTGAGGAATGATTTGGGTATGAAGAGAGGGAAATAAGCATTGACATGACCTGTCTCTTTGAACATTTTGTCAAGCTGGTTTTGCATCTTTTCCCAGATGGCATATCCGTAAGGTTTTATCACCATACATCCTCTAACTGCCGACTGTTCAGCAAGATCCGCCTTTAACACGAGATTGTTGTACCATTGGGAGTAATTTTCTTCCCTACTTGTTACTTCTTTTGCCATTTTTTGTTGTATTTGGTATAAAAATTGATATATTTGTAATGAAATGCGACTGCAAAAGTACAAAATTATCTAACACAGGAGGTAAAAATGAAAAACAAAGTTTTCTATCTGTTTCTTATAGCCGTTACAATGGTGATAAGCTCTTGTGGTACCACAAGTTATTATTCTTCCGCATCATTTGATGACGGCATATACTACAGGCCCACACGCGAGTCGAGGGCTGCGATGGTTGCATCAAATAAAGAAATGCACGAATCTGCGAAGAAACCGCAATCATATATTCTGGAGGACGAGGAGGGTAACTACTACCTCGTAGATGATGAAACATCTTATGCTGAAAGATTGAGAAAATTTGACAGCCCTACCTATACCTTCTATGTTGATTACGGTGTTTGGACCTCCCCCTGGTACAATCCATGGTGGGGTTCATATAGATATCCCTATTTCGGTTACCCCTACTATTCGTGGTACTCCGGATGGTATAGTCCCTGGTATCACGGCTGGTATGATCCATGGTATTCAGGCTGGTATGATCCCTGGTATTACGGATACGGCGGATATGGCTGGTACTACAACTATTGGAATCCATGGTATTATCACGGATACTACCCCGGACCGGGACATCCTCACAACTACTATCAGGATGTTGCTTACGGGAAACGCTCTGCAGCTGACGGCCAGAGTTACCGCAATACTCGGCGCACAACTGCATCCGGCGGCTCCGCATACACAAGGAGGAGCGAAGGCAGAAGTGCTGACAGCTATAACTCAAGCGGAGTATATACAGGTGCACGTAGCACCACCGGATCAAGAAGCGGTACCATCTATCAACGCAGTTCCGGCAGCTCTGCACGCAGTTCCGGTAGTGTAAGTACCGGCACTACACGTTCCTCACGCAACTCAGAGAGTTACAGCACGGGCAGTAGCAGGAGCTCATCCGGCAGTTACAGCAGCGGTAGCAGCAGGAGTTCGTCCGGCAGCTACAGCACCGGCAGCAGCAGAAGTTCTTCAGGCAGCTACAGTACAGGTAGCAGCAGGAGTTCGTCCGGAAGCTACAGTAGCGGTGGTGGAGGATATAGTGGCGGTGGCGGATATAGTGGTAGTAGCGGTAGTAGCGGTGGAAGCAGTGGTGGCGGAGGTACCGGAGGAAGGAGATAATTCAAAATCAAAATGTGAACAGAAAATGAAAAAGATTACAACCATACTGTTTTCTATCCTGCTGACAACAGGACTTAGTGCCCAGACTGCAGGAGAGGCTCTGACATTCTCCCAACAACACTACGAAGGGACTGCGCGTACGCTTGCCATGGGTAACGCCTTTACTGCTCTTGGAGGTGATTTGGGAGCAATAGCCATTAACCCTGCATCCAGTGCCATATACAGATATTCCCAATTCTCTTTGACGCCTTCGTTCATTACAAGCAATGGCGAAACTAACTATTTGAATGATGTTTACAATGACTCCTTCACAAGGATGGCAATGTCCAATCTGGGGTTCGTCATGGCATTTGACACGGGTAATTACTCCGGACTTCTCAACTACAATTTCGGCATAACACTCAATCGCAACAACAGTTTCAACGCCATAATGACCGCATACGGCATTACTGACCAGTCGTCACTACTGGGATCCATCGCTTCCGGTCTTTCCGGAGTCCATGTGTCGGCACTGGAAAGCACGGATTCATACAATCCATTCTACAACAACAATCTCGCATGGACGGAAGTTCTGGCATGGGAAACATATCTGCTGGCCAATACTCCCGATTCGGATTACGATTACATCGGTTCTACCGAAAATATCTATGACAACAGCATAATTGAACTGGGCGGTGAACTTGAACAAAGTTATTACCGCAAAATACATGGTGGCACCAACGCCTTTTCACTCAATTTCGGAGGCAATTTTTCGGATTTCTTCTATTTCGGCGCAAACCTCAACCTCCTAAGTCTTACATATGAATTGAATGAGACTTATGGTGAAAAAGCTATCAATACGAGGGATTTTCAGGATGGGTTTGAGTCGATGACCTCGACCTATTGGCAGCGTTCAAACGGCTCCGGCGTCAACTTCCAGGTTGGAGCTATAGTAACTCCCATACCAGGTCTCCGTGTCGGCGCCTCATTCACCTCTCCCACATGGTTTGACATGACCGACAATTGGCAGAGAAATATGAAATCCTCATTTGTCAATGGCAATTATTACGATGTCGACTCCCCTGTAGGAGCATACAATTATCGGATCAGAACCCCTATGAGATGGAGTGTCGGAGCTGCATTCACTTTCGGAAACCGAGCTCTTGTCAGCGCCGACTATGAAAATGTGAACTATTCTAAAATTTGGATGGCTGACAACGACGGCAACAGAGAAGTATTCTCAGAAGAGAATAACGAGATTACCAGATATTTCAAAAAGAGTGATATCATCAGAGTCGGAGCGGAAGTTTGGCCTTTAAATATCATGGCTATAAGAGTCGGATACAACTATTACAGCTCACCTGACCCAGAATTCTATGATGCACAACAATACATTTCCGGAGGCGTCGGATTTAAATTCGGCAAAGGCAGAACGACTCTCGATATAGCATATCGGAGAAGCATCAACAATTCCGAAAACTTTACTCTATACAATGACTATAGCGGGATTGAAGCCCCCTTAGGCGTATACACCTTTGGCAGAGGCAATCTCCTGTTTACATTCGGATTTAAATTCTAAAGGATATAGGAGATGGCGTTGGGGCCCTCATTCGACAGAAGGTCGATAATGGAGAGGTTCCCGATGAAACCAAATCTGTCGGAGAAGACCTGGGTCCAGGTCTTCTCCTTTTTATATCTGGCAAGCAGGTTTTCACCACGGTACTTTGGTTGTATTATGGTGCGAAAATCCCCTTCGAGATACTCTTTCCGATATTCCGAGGTAAACTCTATCTCCGCCTTGATACCGGTCAATTCGAGACATTTCTCCAGTAAAAGCAGGTTGAGATCGAAAAGAAACCTCTCTTTCCGGTTCAGAATCGGAAAGAGGTCATCCATATAATACTCGAAAAAGGGAGATGAGTTGTAAGCCGATATAATGGCCCTTTTGTGCTGCTGCAGCCATGGTCTGCCATAGTCTATCCTAACATCGCGGATCGGCACCTTTTGGTAAGCCTCTTTGAGTATGGGTATCGAGAGAGATTCCTTGCCTGCTGCCGAACAGATATTGCAACGGTTGCGGTATGACTGTTTTTGATAGACTTCGCACTGCTCTATCAACACCTTCCCGCTACCGGCAATAGCAAAAAAATACTCCACCGGAGGAAAGTATGCGGTAGTCAATATGGCTTGTTCAAACTTAATCATCGAGAGCAGTACTTGCACCTTTCTTCACTATACCTCTCTTGGAATTAGTTATGAAGTCCAAAATAACCTTTTTGACTTCCGTATCCGGGAAGGCCGACTTTACTCTGGAAACAGCATCGGAGATATTCATGCCGGAGTCATATATTACCCTATAAATTTCACGGATTTCATCAATTTCATCGTGAGTGAAACCTCTGCGGTGCAGGCCTACGATATTAATTCCCGCAAAATTGATGGGGTTGCGTGCTGCAAGAATATAAGGAGGAACATCCTTCACTACTCCTGTGCCGCCGCCTATCATCACATGGGCTCCGATATGGGAAAACTGGTGAATTAGCGTACCTCCGCCTATAATTGCCCAATCATCAACATCGGTCTCTCCCGCCATCCCCACATAACTCGAGAAAATACAGTTATTCCCTATACGACAGTCGTGTGCAATGTGGACATAGGACATTATCAGGCAATTGTCACCTATAATAGTAGCATATCTGCCGCTGGCTGCCGTGCCGCGATTGATAGTCGCACACTCTCTTATTACTGTATTATTACCGATAATAACGTGGCTCTCCTCCCCCTGGAACTTGAGATCCTGGGGCTCAGCTCCGACTACGGCTCCGGGAAAAACTTTACAATTTTCACCTATATTGACATAATCCAGAATAATGGCATTGGGTCCTATACAACAACCATCTCCGATCTCAACCTTTCCTGCTATGTAACTGAATGGCCCTATCTCTACATTTCTACCAATTTTGGCATCAGGATGGATATATGCGCCAGGATAATTTTTATTGCTGATCATAATGTTATAATATTTTTTTTTCAAACATGGATTTAAGTGCGGCAGTATTGATTGCGTGGCCAGGTTTGCGGGCAATGATTTTGGCTTTGAGAGGAAGTCCTGCAAGAGCAAAATCCCCAATAAGGTCGAGAAGTTTGTGGCGGGCGCATTCATTCTCAAAATAGAGGGTCAGATTGTTGAGATAACCTTCCGGTGCCCTTTCAAGATTTTCAACATTGAAAATGCTCTTTAGACGGAGTAGGGTATTCTCATCTACCTCATTTTCCACGATCACTATGGCATTGTCCATATCCCCGCCCTTGATGAGATTGTGGTTGAGAAGGAATTCCAGTTCATGGAGAAAGCAGAATGTACGACATGGAGCAATTGCTGAAGCAAAGTTGTCGCCTTCTTCAAAATGTGCCTTTTGCACTCCAAGTACTTTAGAGTCAAAGTCAATCTCCACCTCCACGCTAAATTTTTCTGCCGGCAGTACCTGCAGAGATGAGCCTGTCTTAGGGTCTTCGAATAGAAAAGGTTTGCTCACCTCAAGAAATCTTCGGGGAGTATTCTGTAATTGAAGACCATCCGCAAGAATTGTCTCCACAAAAGATCTTGCACTGCCATCCAGAATCGGTAGTTCTACACTATCGATTGCTACCAGAGCATTGTCAACTCCAAGTCCGGAAAATGCTGCAAGAAGATGCTCTATAGTCATTACTTCTACGCCATCCTTACAGAGGAGCGTACTCCTGGCAGTGCCGGCGATATTGCGCCATGAGGCCTCTACAAAGGCCTCTTCACCAAGGTCTGTCCTTTGAAAAACAATACCGTAATTCGCCGGCGCGGGAAATAATGTCATCCTGCAATTAAGACCGGTATGCAATCCTTTCCCCTCAAATGTATATCTCTTTTTTAATGTCTTCTGATGATCCTTCATTTCTTTGCACTTGCTTTGAACAAGGCATAAGCCCTCATATAATCCATATAACTTATGGCCGGATAACCCATCAGAGCCTCGCCCTCCTTTCTTACATTGCCGATAATACCGCTCTGAGCAGCCAAAGTGGTCTTATCCGCAATCGTGAGGTGACCGGCAATACCACTTTGGCCGGCGACGACACATCCTTTGCCAACTTTTGTCGAACCTGCAATGCCACTGAGTGCTGCCATAACACTATTATCACCCACTTCCACATTGTGTGCGATCTGGCACAGATTGTCAATCTTGACCCCCCGCCTAACTATGGTGGAGCCCATTGTTGCCCTGTCAACTGTCGTTCCTGCACCTATTTCCACATCATCCTCTATTATGACATTTCCCGTCTGAGGAATCTTACGGTATGAGCCGTCTTCACGGGGAGCAAAGCCGAAACCGTCAGAGCCAATTACCGCATTTGCATGAATTATGACATCATGTCCGATGATGCAATCATGGTAAATGCGTACACCCGGATAAATCAAAGCATTATCACCAATTGTCACTCCATCACCGATATATACTTGTGAGTAAATGTGACAGTTTTTTCCGATTTTCACTTTTTTGCCAATAACCGTACCACGCCCCACATAAGTGCCGCGTCCTATTTTCGATGAAAATGGACGGCATACAAAAAAGCGGTTACTCCTGGGACGGCTCTTCTTGAGTGAGTTAAAGAAGTCAAGAAGCAGTGCTACGGACTCATAAGCATTATCTACCTTGATAAGGGTTGCCGGAATCTCCTGACGTGGCTCGAAAGATTTGTTAACCAGCAGGATTGAAGCTTTAGTCGTATATATGTAATGTTCGTATTTGGGATTTACAAAGAAACAAATGGTACCCGGACGTCCCTGCTCTATTCTGGCAGGTGCAGATACCTTCACCTGCGGATCCCCAATTACTTCTCCTCCGAGGCGTTCTGCTATCTGTTGTGCAGTAATATTCATATATCAGATCTTTTGATCAATAATCCTTTCATAACATTCATAAAATATGCCAAAAAGATAACAAAAATTTGCCGTTTAACATAGAATTACTAACTTTGTCGCCGATATAGTGCAAGAGATAGGGGACGTGTAGTCCCCTTATTTTTTCAAAATATCCAAGGAATGATACAAAAAGAGAAAATAGAAGAAATTTTAACGGAATACCTCGCACAAAAGAGCGACCTTTTTCTGGTGGATGTCAAGATCAGCAGAGATAATGACATTGAAATTGTCATAGAAATAGACAAAGGCTTTCTCTCTCTTGACGACTGCGTAAATATCAGCCGTTTCGTAGAGTCCAGACTCGACAGGGATAAGGAGGATTTTTCGCTTACTGTGGGTTCAGCAGGCCTTTCAACTCCATTTAAGGTACTGCGCCAATACCGTAAGGCACTGAATTCCGAGATTGAACTCATACTCAAAAGCGGAGGAAATTTTAAAGGTGTACTGACGGCCGTTTCGGAAGAGGGTATTACCTTTGTGACGAAAGTTGCCGAGAAAGTTGAAGGGCAGAAAAAGAAAGTGACCAGGGAAGTGGTCGGAGAATACACTTTTGACCAGATAAAGTCGGCTAAACCCGTCATTAAATTTGACAAGTATAAGAATAGATAAAAACAATAATTTTTAATAATCAAAATGGAAGGTTTAAACCTAGTCAGCACATTTGCTGAATTCAAAGATCAGAAAAACATAGACAGGGCCACCATGATGGGCGTGCTCGAGGATGTATTCCTCTCACAGCTCAAAAAGATGTATAGCGAAGATAGCGACTTCGACATTATAATCAACATTGACAAGGGTGACCTCCAGATTTTCTGGAACAGGGAAGTAGTAGAAGAGGTTACCAACCCCATGACAGAGATCTCTTTCGAGGATGCCAACAAGATTGACGAATATGACCTGGGAGAAGAATGTTCAGTGGAAATCAAACTCTCCGACTTCGGCCGTAGAGGCATTCTTAACCTCAGGCAGAGTCTTTCAGGACGCATTATGGACATTGAGAAAGCCAACCTTTACAACAAATATAGTACAAAGGTCGGCGATCTTTTCGTAGGCGAGGTTTATCAGGTATGGAAGAGAGAAGTCGTACTTAGGGATGACGAAGGTAATGACCTGATTCTTCCAAAAGAGGAGCAGATTCCCGGTGACTTTTTCAGGAAGGGTGATACTGTAAGGACCATAATCAAAGAGGTCAGATTCAACAACAGCAATACACCCGTAATTATCCTCTCACGCACATCTACTGAATTCCTGGCAAGACTGTTCGAGCAGGAGGTTGCAGAAATTTTCGAAGGTCTGATCACTATCAAGAAAATCGTAAGAATACCCGGCGAGAGAGCTAAAGTTGCCGTGGAGTCATATGACGAGCGTATTGATCCGGTAGGAGCCTGTGTAGGCGTAAGAGGTAGCCGTATTCATAGCATTGTCCGCGAATTGCGCAACGAAAATATAGATGTCATCCCCTGGACCAACAACAAGTCACTGCTCATCACAAGAGCACTCAGTCCTGCAAAAATCTCTTCTATGACATTCAACGAAGAGGCAAATCAGGTGAATGTCTATCTCAAACCCTCCGAGGTTTCCCTCGCAGTGGGCAAGGGTGGTAGCAACATTAACCTTGCAGGTGAACTTGTAGGCTATAAACTTGAGATTTATCGTGATGATGACGGCCTCGAACCCGAAGAGGATGTTTTGCTCACAGAATTCAGCGACGAGATTGATATGTGGATTATAGAGCAACTGCAGAAAATCGGGTGTGACACTGCCAAGAGCGTTCTCGCGCTTTCAGTGGAAGATATCGTAAAGAGGGCTGACCTTGAAGAAGAGACCGCAATCGAGGTACATAAAATCCTCAGAGCGGAATTTGAAGACTAATTTTAACAATTATATATATCGGGAGGAAATATATGTCAGATCAGAAACAATATAGAATAAAACAGGTAGCGACAGCCTTTAACATCAGTACCGGCACACTACTCGAATTCCTTGAAAAGAAAGGACATGGAGGCGACCTGACCATAACGTCCAAAATTTCGCAAGATATCTACGATCTTGTTGCAAAGGAGTATGGACAGGATAAAGCCATTAAGGAGGAATCAAAGAAGATTGTGAGGAAAGTAAAGGAAATCACTGATATGGAGCACCGTAAGGAGCAACAGGAAGAAGAGCCGGTCGAAGAGGTGATCATAAAGAGCAGAGTGCTGTCAAGCCCGGAGAAACAGGTAAAAACTCCCGAACCTGTACCTGAAGAGACAGTTCCCGTTATTAAGCCTGAAATCCCTGAGATTAAGGTTATCGGAAAGATAGAGCTTGACGAGAAAAAAACCAAAACCCGATCCAAACCCAAACAAGAAAAGAAGGAAGCCACGAAGGAAGAGCCTAAAAAGGCATCAACAACACCTTCTGAGCCGGAGAAAAAGAAAAAAACTTCTGAAAAAAAGAGCGCGACTCCTGCACAGGAAGAAAAATCGAAAGAAACTAAACAGATAAAGAGTCACTTACGGAAGTTACCGGGTCCGAAAATCGTAGGACATATCGATATCTCCCAATTTGAGAAAAAGGAGAAACCAAAGAGTGAAAGGAGTGACAAGAGTGAGAAGAGCGAACAACAGGTTGAGAAGAGAAGCAAAGGCAAGAGGGAGCGTATCCAGAACAGTAAAAGGGTAGATGTTACCAAAGCCCATCAGGAGCACAAAAAGCAAAAGGAGTCTCATAGCGGAGGTAAGGGCAAATACAGCAAAAAAGATCGTTTCAAATCAGTACGCCCGGAAATTGATGAGGACGAGGTACAAAAGCAGATCAAAGAGACCTATGCCCGTATGACAGAGGGCAGAGGAAAGACCAGAGGATCAAGGCGCCGCCGCGAAAAGAGAGAAATAATCTCCCAAAAGGCACAGGAAGAGCAGATACTTCAGGAACTTTCCAGCAATGTTCTCAAGGTAACCGAGTTCGTTACAGCCAACGAACTTGCAATCTTAATGAACAACACACCCGTGACCAAGGTTATAGAGGCCTGTATGAACCTCGGAATGATGGTTTCCATCAACCAGCGTCTGGATGCCGAAACACTTGTACTTGTGGCAGAGGAGTTCGGATATGAAATAGAATTTGTAACGGTAGAAACCCAGGGAGCCATCGAGCAGGAGGAAGACAAAGAGGAAGATATGGTTGAACGTCCGCCCATCGTTACCGTTATGGGTCACGTGGACCATGGAAAGACGTCGCTGCTTGACTATATTCGCAAGGCTAATGTAATTGCCGGAGAGGCAGGTGGAATTACCCAGCATATCGGTGCTTACAATGTAAAACTCCCTTCAGGTAGACGTATTACATTCCTCGATACTCCGGGTCACGAAGCATTTACGGCGATGCGTGCACGTGGTGCCAAAGTTACTGACGTAGCCATTATCATCGTTGCCGCTGACGATGCCATAATGCCCCAGACAGTTGAAGCTATCAGCCACGCGCAGGCAGCGGGTGTGCCGATGATTTTTGCAATCAATAAAATTGATAAGCCGGGTGCCAATCCCGAGAAAATCAAAGAACAGCTCGCCAATATGAATATCCTCGTGGAGGATTGGGGTGGCAAATATCAGTGTCAGGAAATCTCTGCAAAGAAAGGTATCAATATAAAGGAACTGCTTGAGAAAGTGCTTCTTGAGGCAGACCTGCTTGAACTGAAGGCCAACCCGGACAAGCGTGCCGTAGGCAGCGTCATAGAGTCATCACTCGACAAAGGCCGTGGCTATCTGGCCACTGTACTAATCGAGTCAGGTACGCTGAGGGTCGGCGATGTAATGCTTGCAGGATGTTACACCGGTCGCGTTAAAGCCATGTTCAATGAACGCGGGCAGCAAATCACCGAAGCGGGGCCCTCAACACCCGTATCAGTGCTGGGACTCAACGGAGCACCCACTGCGGGTGACACCCTCAATGTGCTCGAAGATGAGAAGGAGGCGCGCGACATCGCCAATAAGAGAGAGCAGTTGATACGCATACAGGGCATCCATACCCAGCCTCACATTACTCTTGAGGAGATCGGACGTCGTATCGCACTTGGCAACTTCAAGGAACTCAATATCATCGTTAAAGCCGATGTGGACGGATCCGTCGAGGCACTTGCAGATTCCCTCATAAAACTCTCTACGGAAGAGGTTCAGGTTAAGGTAATCCACAAAGCTGTAGGTGCCATCTCGGAGAACGACGTTATGCTGGCTTCGGCATCCAACGCGGTAATTATCGGATTCCAGGTGCGTCCTTCCATGGAAGCACGCAGACTTGCTGAAAGTGAGAGTATCGAAATACGTATCTATTCTGTGATTTACGATGCCATTGAAGAGGTTAAGAGCAGTATCGAAGGTATGCTCGCCCCCTTGGAGAAAGAGGAGGTTACTGCTACTGCTGAGGTACGCGAAATTTTCAAGATTTCCAGAGTCGGAACCATCGCCGGCTGTATGGTAAAAGAGGGTAAACTGATCCGCACAGCCAAGATAAGAGTAATCCGCGATGGTATTGTGATCTATACCGGCAAACTCGGATCGCTCAAGCGATTTAAGGATGATGTCAAGGAGGTTGCTTCAGGATTTGACTGCGGTCTGAATATCGATGGATTCAACGATGTAAAAGTCGGTGATATCATCGAGGCTTACACCATTGTCGAAATCAAGCGCAAGCTCTAATCTGACAAGAGTGACAATAGATCCCGGGAGTGCCAAACGGCATTTCCGGGATTTTCTTTATTGAAAGGATTGTAATAAAAACTAGCTATTCCGAACTCAATTGCGCCTACTATGTCATTGGGATAATCATCCCCGATCATGATTGTACGGGCTTTTATTTTTTCATCAATCTCCACTCCTTCCCCACAAAGGGCCTCGAGTGCTTTTTGAAAAATGAGCGGGTCAGGTTTGTGGACTCCCACCTCTTCCGAAATCATAACTGCTCTGAAAAAATGATCTATTTTCGAGACACGAAGTTTGCGATACTGAACCTCTTTGAAGCCATTGGAGACAATGGCCATTTTGCCGTCACGTGCAGCAATAGCCTCCAGTACTTCGCGCGCTCCCGGCATAAGAATATCTCCGAGAGCCATAAAATCGAGATAATCACTGCCCATTTGTTCGGCTGCATCGGCATCGTCTATGCCGTAATGGTCTCTTAAAGTTTGATGAAATCGCTCACGCCTCAGATACTCCTTTGCAATACGTCCGGCCTCATAGTCATCCCAGAGACGGCGATTGATCACTTCATATCTTTCTAAAAAAATATTCCTGTCCCCTATCGGTGGATTCCATTTGTCGAGCAGCATTTCCATTGCCGCATTGGCATTCGCGTCAAAATCCCAGATTGTCCTGTCGAGGTCCAGAAGAAAATAGTCGTATCTCTCAATTATCATTGGCTATTTGCAATAATAGTCAATCATTCTTTGGATTGCTGCATTACATACAGGGCAGAAACCCTCTGCAGTATTGCTTTTCATACGACAATCAAAATAGGGTCTGTAAATTCCTTTAGCAGAGTACCCTCCCCCTTCAAATGCCCCAACAACGCCTTTGTATGTCTCCTCGTTGGGTGTAGGTATTGGAGTACCCTCTTTTACCATAGAGGCCCATTTAGAAGAGAAATCGGCCAGTGTGGTCAGGTTGGGCTCCCAGGGCTCGACCGACATGTCGTACATATCCTCATAAGCGACATGAGAATCATAATACTCATCGCCCAAGCCTGCAAAACTATGTCCGAATTCGTGTACCAGGACTTCAGCTTCATATTTGTTGTCCGACATACCCAGACCATAATAATTGTAGATACCCCCGCCACCATATTTGTCTGTATTTACAATTACATAAATTGCATCACAGGGAGCATTGGAGACCAGTTGAGAAAGTTTTTTATGGTCGGGGAGAGTGAGATACCTCTCTATGAAAAATGTATTGAAATGGGAGTCGGCAACAGTGTTTTTCCAGATGTTCTGATGGGGAATGTCGGTACCGGAATCGATGGAAATCGACTCTACGGCCCAGATATTGAAATCACTCTTACGCGATTTATAAGGTTCGATGGCAAAGAGATAGCCGATGAATTTATTCACATCGCTGCGATATTTTTCCATCTCCCCCGCCGTATAACCTTCAGCGACAAATACCAGGTCTACTTTGTTTTCGGAAGGTCCGTTATACAACACCTTCGCTACTTCAAAATTGTTTTCTTTGTCGCGATTGATGGAGGAGTCTTTGGGATCAATTTCGAAACTGGAAAGTTCAGACAATTGGCCGCTCCTTTTAATTCTCTCCGATATCACAATCTTTACCTTTTTTTTAGGAAATGGAATTCTTAACGAGTTGTTGTATGACTTATTTACCCTTGAAGCCTCCGGAGTTGTCCTCCATTCGGCAAAAAGGGAACAGAAGCCCTGAGAAAAGATTTTTGTGCCGTCAGCTGCATAAACATCAATAGTATACTCACCATAATCGAAATCGGGCAGCAGGTGCTCCCTGGTGCCGCTCCACTCCTTTTCAAAATGAAGACCGTCGAGATAGACGTTCTGAGTTTTCGAGTTACCGACAAACATCAGATCAATTCTGAGCCTGTCTTGAGTAAAATGATCATTGTAACCTCCCTGTCCACTGTTTCCCTGCGCGCTACAGGAGGCAGTAAGCAGCATCAGCAATAGGGCTGCCATATTCAAAAAACTTTTCATACCGATTGTAAATTAGATTCCTGTATAATTTTGTGGCGTAATGGCCTTTAGTTCGTTCTTTATCTCTTCCGATACGTTGAGATTCTCAATGAAGGCTGCTATGGAAGCAGCGGAAATATGTTCATTCCCACGGGTAAGCTCCTTGAGGGTTTCGTAAGGATTGGGATAACCCTCTCTGCGCAGAATTGTCTGAATAGCCTCAGCTACAACCGCCCAATTGGCCTCAAGGTCCGCTTCAAGTGCGGGACGATTGAGTATGAGCTTATCCAGCCCCTTGAGCAGAGATTTGAGCGCAAGCAGCGAGTGAGCCAAAGGTACTCCTATAGTGCGCAGTACGGTAGAATCGGTCAGGTCACGCTGCAACCTGGACAAGGGAAGTTTCGCCGCCAGATGCTCGTACAGAGCATTTGCCACTCCGAGATTGCCTTCGGCATTTTCGAAATCGATTGGATTGACCTTGTGCGGCATTGCAGAAGAACCCACCTCGCCCGCTTTCACCTTCTGGCGAAAATACTCCATCGAGATGTAGGTCCAGATATCGCGGCAAAGGTCGATCAGTATGGTATTGATGCGTTTTAGATTGTCAAACAGGGCTGCGAGATTGTCATAATGCTCTATTTGTGTTGTGGGATAAGAACGCTTCAACCCTAATTTATCCTCAATGAAATGCGATGCGAAACTATTCCAGTCTATGGAGGGATAGGCCACATGATGTGCATTCAAGTTGCCGGTAGCTCCTCCGAATTTGGCACAATAAGGGAGGGCTATCAACTGAGATTTCTGTTCTTGCAGACGTGCAGTAAAGACCCCTATCTCTTTGCCGAGTCTTGTAGGGGATGCCGGTTGACCGTGTGTGCGGGCAAGCATCGGCACTTGCGCCCATTCCTGCTTCATCTTAAGAAGAACGGAAAGCATAGTCTCGAAAACGGGCATATAAACATCTCTGATGCCTTCCAGGAGTGAAAGTGGTGTAGCAGTATTATTGATATCCTGTGAAGTGAGACCGAAGTGGACAAACTCGACATATCGTTCCAGACCCATTTTCCTGAATCTTTCCTTTATGAAATATTCCACCGCCTTGACATCGTGGTTGGTGATCTTTTCGGTAGCCTTTATTTCGTATGCCTCTTCGAGGCCAAAATCCTGATAAATTTTCCGCATCGCGGGAAAAAGTGAAGGGCTGACTCCCTGAAGCTGCGGCAAAGGAATTTCGCAAAGCGCAATGAAATACTCAATCTCCACCCTTACCCTGTAACGGATGAGCGCAAATTCTGAAAAATAATCACTAAGTTGCTCAGTCTGAGCACGGTATCTGCCATCTACGGGCGATATTGACATCAAAGGGTCCAACATACTCCTTTTATTATACAACTTACAAATGTACTGATTTATTTCAAAAAATCATAGAGGGTAACGCACCCGCGGGCAGCGGCCACATCATGTACCCTCAAAATATCGGCTCCTGCCAGCAAAGCCTGCAGATGGAGCGCCGTAACTGCTTCCAGAGACTCTTCGGGCGTTATGCCGAGAGGTTGGTAAATCATTCTCTTACGAGAAATACCTACTAAAATCTTCCTGCCACATTTCTTCAACTCCGGCAATCCTTTGAAAAGACGATAATTGTCTTCAATACTCTTGGAAAAACCGAAACCGGGGTCGAGAATCCAATCTCTCACACCCTTAGCAGCCGCAACCTCCCCGAAATTCCTGAAATAATCCGCAACCTCTTCTACCACATCCTCATACTCATAATTATAGTGCATCGTCACACAATCACCCTTGCGGTGCATAGCTATATACTCCAGATCCAATTCGGCAACCCTCTCCAACATTCCCGGATCCTCCTCTCCCGCTGAAATGTCGTTGACGACGAAGGGGCCGGCAGTCTCATAGACCCTTCTAACAATATCTCCTCTGTAGGTATCCACTGAAAACCTCACTCCCGCAAATCGTGAAGCAAAAAGCCGCACAACCGGCGACAACCGCTCCCATTCCTGCTCCAGAGAGACCGGCGCCATATTGGGACGGGTGGAAACAGCACCGATATCTATGCTATCCGCCCCCTGCTCAAGCATGGTTTCAACCCTCGCAATAAAGGCATCCTTCTCTTTCGCACGACTTTGTGCAAAAAAGGAGTCGTCATTGACATTGACGATTCCCATAATTTCTACTCTCTGTTTTTCCATAATCCGAAGATATAAGTTAACTTTGTAGGATAAAATACAAAGATATAAATTTATGCTGATAGTACTCGAAGGACTTGATGGGGCCGGTAAATCCACACAGCTCACAATGGTCTCCAATTATATGGAATCGCGCGGACATAAGGTCGAATATCTCCATTTTCCCAGATTCGATGCTCCGGTTTTCGGAGATCTTATCGCAAGATTTCTCAGAGGGGATTTCGGTTCAATAGAGCAGGTGCATCCACAACTTGTAGCTCTGCTTTTTGCAGAGGACCGCAGGGATGCAGCTCCAATATTGCGCAATTGGCTCGCTGAGGGAAGATGTGTGGTACTCGACCGATATTACTACTCCAACATTGCGTTCCAGTGCTCCAAACTCGAATCGGCTGAAGAGTCACGCCTGCTAAGAGACTGGATTATTGATGTAGAGCTCGGGCATTTCGGCATTCCGGCACCGGATCTCAACCTTTTCCTAGATGTACCTATCAATTTTGTAGATTCGAAGCTTAGCGCTTCGCGAAAAGGGGACGACCGCTCCTACCTTGAAGGCAAGATTGATATACACGAGGCCGATATTGACTTCCAAATAAAGGTTAGAAATATCTATCTGGAGCAATGCGCTCTGGATGAGAATTTCAAAAGGATCGACTGCAGTGACGGGAGTGGCAACATGCTTCCTGCAAACGACATTTTCATCAAAATACGAACGGAGATAGAGGCAGTAATATGAAGTTATCAAAAGCTCTATGCCGACTCATCTTCGGCCTTACATTCATACTTTCGGGTTTTCTTAAGCTCACCGACCCCATCGGTACGGGACTGATCATCCTGGAGTATCTCGCGGTATTTCATTTGGGATTTCTCAATGCCGCTTCAATTGGCATCGGCATTGCGCTGTCAGCGATAGAGTTTCTTATAGGTATCTCCATTCTTCTGGGATTGAGGATGAGATTTTTTACCTGGTTAGGGCTTGGCTTTATCTCATTTTTCACCCTGCTCACGCTTTATCTGGCCATATTCAATCCTATCACCGATTGCGGCTGCTTCGGCGAAGCGATTCACCTGACCAATTGGGAGACTTTCTACAAAAATCTTGTGCTGCTGACCTGTGCGCTGGTGCTCTTTTTCAACCGCAAAAGTTTTATTCCCATAGCACACGCTGCTGTTGAGTGGGTAAGTGTGGGACTTTTCTTAAGCGTAGCACTGCTGATTGCAATTCCAACCTATTACAATATCCCACAGATTGATTTTACTGCCTATAAGATAGGAACCGACCTTGATGTGCTGACCAGGGAGTCGCATGCTGAGTATGAGACTGTTTTCGTTTACTCAAAGGATGGTAAGCAAAGGGAGTTTGATCTTCACGATCTGCCCGACTCCACCTGGACATTTGTGGACTCAAGAACGGAGCTGGTTTCCGGGTCGGCGGAATTGGCGCAAGTGGATATATCACTCAGGGATACATCCGGAGAGTATTGTACTGAAATACTCTTACAAGAGGAACCCTTAGTAGCGGGAGTGATATGGGATCCCGAGGATATGACTCCACAAATGTGGAGCAATCTGGCCCTCTTGAAGTCCGAATCAATTTCGTCAGGCAGCCGGTTTATACTCCTAAGCACCGTCAGGGAGTTTGCTGAGAGTCCGGTGGCAACATTTTTCCCTCAGGAAATAATCTATACAGCTGACCGCAAGGCTCTGATGACACTTGTGCGCTCCAATGGAGGAGGAGTCTATTTCAATGACGGAACTATTATCCACAAATGGGCCTCACGCAGAATTACTTCTGAAAGAATATCTGACATCCTTTCGGAAGATAGCGATCAGGTAGTTCTGAATGACTCCATCCACCAACGTCTCTACATCAACATTCTGCTCATTGGCATCATTCTGATAGTCATCCTGATGCGCTATTTCTGCAAATCCTTCTACACGCACAAAGGGTAGGTGCGAGTTGCGGGGTGCAGGGTGCGTGTTAGTTTTGAGTGTGTAGTTATTAGTATCGAGTTGTGGGGTGCGGGGTGCGCGGTAGTTCTGAGTCAGGAGTGAGGAGTATGAGACAATGGCTTTTCTGTTTAATTTTGTTTTTTTATTTTTTTTGCTTATTTTGGACCGTTGAGTATCAATCGTTTGAAGTAGGGGGACTTCATAACATGCTTGTGGCAAAACAGAATATCGCATTATGTCTGTTCGGGCAATTGCACATAGGTTCGCTCTATCTTGCTGATATAGAGATGCTTGCCACTCCCTCCCCCATTCAAAAACAAGTAACTTTTCCAACTACCATTCATGTTATGTTGGCCCCTACAGGAGCCGACAGAAGGACTCTTTTGCTCGTTGCGGCCGTGTTGCGAGGTGCGTGTTGCAGGGTGCGCGGCAGTTCCAAGTCTATAGTATATAGTGTGTAGCAGAGTCAAGAGTGGAAGACAAGACAAAGAACAGAGAAATAATTGAATAACAAACAGTCATCGTAAAACAAGACCAATCTTAAAATCAAATACTTATGAAAAACAAAACGTTAAAACCGGCGGAACAATACACCTCGCCCGACATAGAAGTTATCGAAATTGAACTGACCCAAAACATCCTTACTGCCAGTCTTCCCGACGTTGGAGACGGAGGAGACGCATGGTAGGTATGGTTTAGCTATTAGCCGTTGGCTATTAGCAATGCGTAATGAACAATCAGCCAATAACAAAATAAAACTCATAGCTATGAAATTCAAACTATTTATTATTTCACTGCTTGCCATAATGGTGGTGGGCTGTACGCTTGAATCTAGTCCCGAACCTGAGAAGGAAGCGGGAAAGATCGTGACCATAAGCGCCACTGTCCCGGGAGAAACCCGTGTGGCATACGATGACGATACGCGCAAACTCGAATGGCAGACCGGTGACAAACTACTGCTGGCAGGATATGACGGTACAACCTATAAGGGAAGCGAAATCTTTGACTGGACCGGAGGCAATAGTTTTCAGGGGACAGCGGTGCCAGGTGCCACCACTTACAAGGCCTATTATCCCGGAGAGATAATTACGCTGGATGGTAATGGCAACATGCAACCCCTTGCCGCTGACTTCTGGCAACAGACACAGAACGGAAACGGTATGACTAACCATCTTCGCAAAAAACTGCTCTTGATTGACAGGAATGCCAATGCTATCGATCAGACCTTTAATCTGGCCTTGAGATGTGACATATTAAGATTCTGCCTCGGCGGCATTCCACAAGATGCAGGGACACTCAGCAGACTGATTTATACGGTAGAAACGGCAACGGGAGTATTCACATCAATGACGCTTAACATGACCGGTGTAACCATCTCTGCCTCTTTGGACAGTATTACCGCTTTCCTCGCTTTTGACCCTGCTGTGATGGGTATAGCTGAGGACGGAAAGGTAACAATAAGGTTGGTCGGCAACAAAATATACGAGTGGAGCAAAATCATTACCAACGGAATGCTATACGTAGCCGGAAAACGATACACTGCTAACGTAAGCGGCGTTTGGACAGAAGTGTTAATCAACCCGCTCAACCCGCTCAGCTACTTTGCCGAGCACAATATGGCAGACCTCAACGGCACCTTCGAGACAGGTCACGACGCCTCAGGGCAGTACCTCTTTACTTGGTATGACGCTATGACATACAACACCACCCCGGCTACGCTTAACGGCAAGAGTTACTACCTGCCCACTAATGAAGAGCGGCGAGCCATTATCCCGGAAGACAACTCTTATGTAAATTTCGACGGTATCGGTGCTCGTACACTCAGTGACGCGGCTGTAACTGTTGGCGGTGAAAATTATACCATGAGCGGTACTTTTGACAATGTCGGCAACGTGGTTTACGCCACGTTAACCTACACGTACCAATCCTGCCCGACGTTATACGCGATAGCTCGTTACCGGACAGAGAACTTGAGTGCAGGTAACGCGAATGGGCGAATGGTGGTTGATATGCAGTTAACCGTTACACCATACACGATGGATGAGGCAAAGAGTGCTGATTGGGGTGCCGTTGGCGTGGTTTCGCGTGTGTTCCCGGCGGCGGGCTTCGGTTTACGCGGACGGCGCTTCGAACAAGGCACGGCCGGCCGCTACTGGTTGTCCACGGAGAGCAGCGGCCAAGGGTGGGTCGTAGGCTTCGGCAGCGACAACGCGGGCAGCGTGATCGCCAGCACCAATACCTACGAGTTCTCCATTCGTCTGGTGTCCCGGGAATAGTTAGTTAGGCGTCTTACCTAACTACCGAGCCCTAATTTAAGCCGGAGGCTAAGCTGAGCTAAATTTAAAGGCATTTTAACACAAAAGGGACCGACTAAAAAGACATTTTAGTCGGTCTCTTTTTTTAATTAACAATCAGCTGTTATCAATATTCAACAGCCCGCTACTAACATCAAAAACTCGTACCTCGTACCTCGCAACCCGCAACTACACACTACATACTTCCCACTACAGACTACTTAAACGCTTGTTCGCTGAGGCCGGGGCCATCGAGGGCTAACTTGCGGAAATAATCGGGAACTTCCCGCCCAAGGAGTGAATCCACATAGAGTTTGGCGATATATTGCGACAGCATGAATCCATGTCCGCGCATACCCATGAAGAGTCCTCTGGCCGGATCCACGATATAGCGTGGCTCAATATAATAACCGCTCCACATGGCCTGGAAACTCATTCCCCGCAATTGCGGTATCCAATCTGAAAATACCTCCGCCACTATCTCGATAAATTCCCTGGTACCCACTTTCAGATTCCTGAATGTATCGGTCGCATCATTTGCCGGTGAAGCACATCCGATAATCTGGCCCGTATCTGCCAGCTGCTGGCCGTAAACCGCCGAAAATCCCTTGTATTTACGACGATCAATAAGCATATCCAGAGGAGCTCCATTCTTGCCCAGTAAAGGGAGACGCTTGGTGATGAAAGCCTGGTGACGCACGGGGAACAATCCTGTCTCAATGCCGAGCTGTTTTGCAAATTTCTCCGCATTCGCTCCAAGTGCGTTGACAAAGATTTCCGTCTGATACCTCACATATTTGCCGTCAGGATGCTTGACAAGCAATTCGTAGAGGTCACCATTTCTCGAAACATTTACAAGTTGCGTATTTTCAAATACGGTACCTCCTGCCTCAATTCCCAGGTGGCGCACCAAATCTATGGTACGGCCTGGAGAAGCCTGCCAGCAATCCCTCGATATAAGGGCATGACTATAGAGATCCAGATCCGGATTGAAATAATCCGATATTTCCCGTTTGAAATCTTTTTTCTCCACCATATAGGCATCCGACCAGGCAGTAGAGGCCTCAAGTGCCTTATAATTAGCCTCGTCATGGGCAAAACTTATATATCTTATAAGTCTGAAATCAATCTCACCTTTAGAGTCAAGATCCTTGAAAATCTCGAGATTGTGTTTTGCAATATCCGCAAGCGCAGGCAGTGAAAAAGCGGGACGGCCACCCGCAATATTTCTCCAGGAGCTGCCGTGATCCATATTGATCAAAATGGGTGCAAAACCCGCCTCAGCCAGATATCTGAATGTGGCACTGCCGGCTATTCCGCCTCCGGCCACAAAAGCGCCCACCTTTAAAGGGGTTTGGCCGGTAAAGCGGTCTGAAGTGATGAAAACCCCACTGCCTTCACGGTTAGAGACTGCGCCAATCTCAACCAGATTGGCCATAGGTCCTCTGGGAGTAAACTCACCAATTACCTCTATTCCATGGTTACGCAGCGCTTGACGTGCCCTTTGAAGGCATCTGCTGCCTCTGCAGACTCCCATACCTATACGAGTGATATGCTTGAGCTCCTGAGCCGTAATGCTGGTACGATTACCCATCATTTTCAGGAGTTGTTCAAGGTTGACATCCTCACAGTGACAAATAAATGTATCAGCCAAATCCTTTTCATCAGAATCCCCTTTGGATACCGGCTTCAACTCCAGCGGCTCCGGATAGTGCTCTTTCACTATAAATCCGCGCGCTTTGAGCAGGTCCTCAGGGGAGCTCTCATCATATATTTCCGTAGCTTTAACTATAGCTACATTGGTGCGGTTGGGCTTTGTAAGGATACGCTCAATGATACCCTCTCCTACCTTTTTACCATCGTTGTCCACGAGGAAAACCTCGCTTCCACTCTCTGCGAAATATTCTATAGGCAGATAGAGAAGTTTTTTCTCAGTACGGTAGCCGAAAATCGCAAGTCCGGGACACTGTGATACACACTCCATACATCCGATGCACTTGTCATAATCGATAAAAGGTACGGTGGAAGTGGAACTCTTGGTAATTGCACCGTGGCGACAAGCAAAAGAGCAGGGATTGCAGGCAAAGCCGTAGATGCAATCCATCAGAACAAAACCACCCTTTGCCATACGCTCAGCAGAAGGCTTACGCGGTTCATCGAGGATCCGTTTTGGATGCTGTTGAGAATCTATATATTCCTTTGAAATGGTAAGATACTCATCATAATTGATCCTGCGGCCGAGAGCCTGCATGATCTCAAAAGCACACTGGCGGCCCCTGAGTACCGCAGAAGTGCCCTCTCCTATACGCACAGCATCGCCTACTCCGTGACATGCGAGACCGAAGACCTCCTGTCCTTTACGCAAGAGCTGGTTGTCAGGGATAAGTCCGGTACAGATATTAATACAATCTATACCATCTATGCGGCGTTCCGTGCCCGGAATCGCCTTGAAATTTTCACAACGTGCAATGATGGCTCCGGTGATGCCGCTGCGATCTTCATTGGGAATAGCCTCAAGCAAAACATGAGAGGTCATTATGGGAATGCCGAGACGGCGCACACGGTTTGCCTGGACGGGGAATCCTCCCTCATGAGGCATTGCCTCAATGATTGCCTTAACATGGGCTCCGGCCTGCATTGCCTGATATGAGGTAAGATAACCTATATTGCCGGCACCTACGGTGAGAATATTCTTTCCGAGAAGTGTATACTCCTTGTTCATCATCCTCTGAACCACAGCTGCAGTATATACCCCGGGAACATCGTCATTTTTTAAGGGAGGCATAAAGGGCAATGCTCCGGTAGCTATCACGAGCTGTTCCGCTTCAACGTAGAATATCTCCTGGGTTACAATGTTCTTAACGGCGATAAGCTTACCTTCAAGGATATCCCATACGGTAGAATCGAGGAAAATCCCTTCCTGATTATCTCCTGCAAGGGTTTTGGCTATATCAAATCCCCTCATTCCACCGAACTTGCGTTCATGCTCGAAGAAAAAGAACTGGTGTGTCTGCATCAAAAACTGACCGCCTATCTTGTCATTGTTGTCGATGACGAGATTGTCCACCCCCGCCTTGTTAAGCTCTTCACGTCCCGCCAGACCTGCGGGGCCTGCTCCGATGATTGCTACAGTCGTACGGTAAGTGCGTTTGAGAGTATCTTTGAGAAAACCCTCCGGCACTGACGCCATCACCCCTTTTTCGCCTGCAGCATTGGCATCTCCGATGCGTTCAACTATTTTGACATCGTCAACTTTTGTGATACATATCCTGCGTATTGTACCATCGACCAGCATTTCACAGGCCCCGCATTTGCCGATACCGCATTCCATGGAGCGATGACGGCCTAAAAGACTGTGCTGGTGAATCGGATATCCCGCCTGATGAAGTGCCGCAGCGATAGTATGGCCCCTCTGTCCTCGAACAGGAGTGCCTTCAAATAGAAATTCCACAAGATCTTCCTGTGGAATATCCAGAATGGGGTGATTTGTTATTTTATACATAAAACCAAGTGCGTTATAGAATTGCCAAAATTAGTCTTTTTTTATAGAAAAAGAAACTTTTTCAAAATAGTCCGTTTCAACACGGGTAGTTTGTAGTAAAGAAGATATCTTGCGACAGTGTTAAACTAGATAAAAAATGGAGGTAAACAATGAAACGATTTGTGCTGATGGGGGTTTTATTCTCCATCATTTTAGCATCCTGCAATATGGGTGCCTTTGAGGAAAGGCAAGCATCGCTTTCCTTCTCTTTTGCTGTGCCACTGAAAACTACCGTTACTAAAGCCGTATCCTTACCGGACACCAACTCATTTATTCTGCTGGTCAAGAGCAATACCGGAGAGACACTTTACAACGGACTGTACGGCTCCAGACCGGCGGAAATTAAAGTACCCGCAGGAACATACGAGGTCTCCGTACGCTCTATTGAATTTGACAAGCCCGCATTTGAGACTCCGCAGTACGGTGACAGCAAGGTCATAGTAGTCTCGAACGGAGAAAAGGTCTCCATAGCCTTTCTTTGCAAACAACTCAATTCGGGCATGAGGTTCTCCTTTTCGGAAAACTTTCTAAAAAAGTACAATAGCGGATACCTTTTGTTGGAACAGGAGGCCGGCAATCTGGAATATCTCTTTACAGAACAGCGCACCGCCTATCTCAAAGCAGGAAACGTCAGTATCTGCCACAAGAGCAATACGGGCAGTGTGCCACTCTTCTGCCGCACTCTTGGAGCCGGTGAAATCCATAACATAACACTGGAAGCATCGGCAGCCGAATCAGCTTCGGAGTTTACAATAAAAGTGGACACGACTGTCGTGTACATCAATGAAAAGGTAGTCATAGGGGATGAGTTCAGCGGTGACGACGGAAGTAGTGCACAAAAGGCGGTTTCGGTGTCCCAAGCTAAAAATCGTATCGGTGACACACTCTGGGTCTGGGGCTACATCATAGGAGGTGATATGAGTTCATCATCGGTGACATTTGTTGGCCCATTTACTAAGGATTCACATATCGCCATTGCGGAAAATGCCTCTGAAAAGAGCCGTGATGCCTGCTTTTCGGTTGAACTCTCCAAAACCGCCGTGAAAAATGCTCTTAATCTGGTCGCAAATCCCTCCAACCTCGGACGTAAGGTTTTTCTAAAGGGAGTGGTTGTGGAATCCTATTTTGGCCTAAACGGCCTTAAAAAAGTATCGGAGTATAGTATGTAGTGTGTAGTGTGTAGTATGAAGTTGGGGAGTTAGAGGTGATGAATGCGCGTTATAAGAAATTTGGTGATTTTAGGGATTTAATTGTTTACAAAAAAGCCTTTAAACAGGGTTGTGAAATTTTCGATTTGACTCTCTCATTTCCCAAAGAAGAGCAATATTCACTAACTAGCCAAATCCGTCGTTCGACTAGATCTGTTTGTGCAAATTTAGCGGAAGCTTATAGAAAAAGGAATTATTTAAAACACTTTTAATTGAAAATTACCGATTGTTTAGGAGAAAATAGCGAAACATTTGTGTGGTTGGAATTTGCAAGGCAACATACATATATTTCAAAAGAGCTATTTCTAAAACTTTGTGCCTCAAACGCTGAAATAACAAAACTTTTAATATATATGTATAACAATCCGAGTAAATTTGGTGTAAAGGAAATACTATAATACAGAACGGATAAGCACAATCACCTCTATCTCAACACTTTGCTACAGACTCGAAACTAGAGACTATAAACTTACTACACACTACATACTCAGAACTACACACTAAAAAAATTGTTCGGAAATTTCCGAACAATTTTTTTACATTCCTCCATCCACAACTATGGTCTGACCTGTGACGTAGCCGGAAAGATCGGAGCCGAGGAAGAGGGCCACATTGGCAATATCTTCAGGAGTAGCCGAGCGACGGAGAGCAATCATTTTGATCCATCCCTGACGCACCTCTTCAGGAAGGGCATCTGTCATTTCTGTCTCTACAAAGCCGGGAGCTATGCAATTGACACGAATACCACGTGAACCCATCTCCTTGGCAATACTCTTGGCCAAGCCTATCATTCCTGCTTTGGAAGCGGCGTAATTGCACTGTCCTGCATTACCTGAAATACCCACGATAGAGGTCATATTGATGATGCTGCCACCTCTTTGACGTGCCATGACAGGCACCACAGCATGGGTAAAGTTGAATGCGGATTTGAGATTTACCGAAAGGATTTCATCCCACTGCTCTTCACTCATCCTCATCAGAAGACCATCTCGAGTCACACCTGCATTATTGACAAGTATATCGATTCTCCCAAAATCGGCCATTAACTGCTCCACAAGCTCGTGTGTTTGCTTAAAATCGGATGCATCTGAAGTATATCCCTTGCACCGCACCCCGAGAGCTGTGACTTGTGCCACAGTATCGAGAAAGTGCTCACTCTCGCTACGCGCCGTAAATGCGATGTCTGCGCCCTCTTGGGCGAATTTGATGGCAATTGCCTTGCCGATACCTCTTGATGCACCGGTTACAAGTGCAATTTTTCCTTTAAGTAGTCCCATTACGCTATATGTTATAGTTTTCTCTCCTCCAATTTGTCATTGTCCACAAGGGCGAATGCAAGTTTGCTTTTCACACACAATTTTCCATCAACTGATCCTTTGGCCTCAGTAAAATAAACCATCCCCTTCTTGTCTACAAGCCTGGCGGTGGTCTCAAAAGTATCTCCGGGAAAAACAGAATTTTTAAACCTAACTCCTTCAATGCCCGCATAAAATGGTGTACGTCCCTTCAAATCATCTCCTATAAGCAAAGCGCAGGCTTGTGCCATCATCTCGCAAAGTATCACTCCCGGTACTACCGGATGACCCGGAAAGTGCCCTTGAAGGAAAAACTCCTCTCCGGTAACATGGTAACTGGCGTGTGCCACATTGTTTTCATCAATTTCAATCTTATCAACGAGTATCATAGGTTCTCGATGAGGGATGAACTCTTTGATCTGCTCTCTTGTCATAATCCTGTGCAAATATAGTTAAAAAAGGTTTATAAATTTATCCTGCGTAAAGCTATACAGCCATTGTGTCCTCCAAATCCCAGGGAGTTGGAAAGCGCAATATCAGCCGCAAACTTGCGTGATTTATTCGGAGTATAATCGAGATCACACTCGGGGTCGGGTTCTTGGAGACCGATTGTCGGAGGTACAATACCCTCATAGGGGGCCATTACGGCAGCAACCAACTCCACTCCTCCTGCACCACCCAGCATATGGCCGGTCATGGACTTAGTGGAGGAAATAGCAACTTTGCGTGCTTCTTCTTCACCTACGGCAAGTTTTATGGATATTGTCTCGGACTTATCGTTTAGAGGAGTGCCGGTGCCATGGGCATTGATATGGATTTTCTCTCCCTTGCGGTATCCGGCCTCTTCTAGAGCCTGACGCATCGCCTCAGCTGCCGTTGTACCGTCCGGACGCGGTGCGGTATAATGGTAGGCATCGCAGGTATTGCCGTATCCGCACACTTCTGCATAGATTTTCGCTCCGCGTGTTACTGCATGGTTATACTCCTCCAGCACCACTATTCCCGCTCCCTCAGCTATAACAAAGCCCTGCCTGCGTATGTCGAAGGGCAGAGAGGCCTGCAAAGGATCCTCCGAGCGGGATAGTGCTCTGCTGTTAGCAAATCCGCTGATGGAAAGTGGCGAAACTGCCGCTTCGGAACCACCGCAGATAATGGCATCGGCGTAGCCATGCTTTACGGCTCTGAAAGCCTCACCAATTGAGTGGGTCCCTGTGGCACAAGCGGTTACTATCGGTAAACAAACACCCCTCGCATCGTACTCAATAGCTATATTTCCGGCTGCAATATTAGAGATCATCATAGGGATAAAGAGCGGAGATACCCATTTTGGCCCCTCTTGAACCAATTTGGTAGTTTCATTTACGAAGGTTTCCATACCTCCAATGCCTGATCCAATATAGACTCCAAGGCGGTCAGGAGCAATATTCTCCTTATTGAGACCGCTGGCTGTCATCGCCTGATTGGCCGCAGCCAGAGCAAAAAGTGCATATCGGTCATTCTTACGAGCTGTGGGGGGATCAATGCCGTAATCGCCGGGGTTGAAGCCTTTTACCTCTCCGGCAATCTTTACCAGAAGATTATCTGTGGGAAAACGCTCTATCAGCCCTATTCCGCACTTTCCTGCCGTGATGGAAGACCAGAAATCCTTCAAATTATTTCCAACAGGAGATATTACCCCCATTCCTGTTACTACTACTCTGCGTCCCATATCAAATGCATTTTGAGGTATCCTTAAGGAGCTCCCGAGCTCTATTGATGATCTCGAGAATTATCTCTTTTGCCGGCTGGACCTTCTTAACCAGACCTGCACTCTGACCGGCCATAAAGCTGCCCATCTTCTCATCTCCATCCTTAACTGCTTTGCGGAGCGAACCGCTACCGAATTCCATGATAGCTTCGGGAGTCTGGTTAGGATCATTCTCCATCTGGGCGAATTTCCGGGTGAAAGGAGTTTTTAGTGCGCGTACCGGGTGTCCAAGGGTTTTCCCTGTAACAATGGTATCGGTGTCGCCTGCAGCAATAATCTTCTGCTTGAAAACATCATGAGCAGTGCATTCACTTGCCGTAACGAAAATAGTTCCGCACTGAACGCCTTCTGCTCCGAGCATCATTGCTGCTGCAAAGCCTCTACCGTCTGCAATACCACCTGCTGCAATAACCGGAATTGAGACCGCATCACACACCTGAGGTATCAGAGCCATCGTATTCATCTCTCCGATGTGTCCACCTGCTTCTCCACCTTCAGCAATGACTGCCACTGCACCCATTCTCTCCATACGTATGGCAAATGCTGTGGAAGCTACTACAGGTATTACTTTAATACCTGCTTCAAGCCACTTTTCCATATATTTTGAAGGCGAACCTGCACCTGTAGTGACAACCGGCACCTTTTCGTCGATAACATACTGCGCTACCTGGTCAGCAATGGGACTCATCAGCATTATGTTTACGCCGAATGGCTTGTTTGTCATTTTTTTGCATTTTCGGATTTCCTCAAGGACCACATCCGCACCTGCATTGATGCTGGAGATGATTCCCAAACCTCCGGCATTGGAGACTGCACTGGCCAGAGCAGCATCTGCAACCCAGGCCATGCCACCTTGCAAGATCGGGTATTCAATACCCAATAATTCTGTAATTCTTGTTTTTATCATGATTTTCAATTTTTTGACCATTTAAGGAGACAGGCCCCGGCTGTGAAGCCTGCTCCAAATGCGCTCAACACAATGGTATCTCCGCGATTGAGTGTTTGGTTACGGTTTAGTTCGTCAAGGAGAATTGGAACACTGGCAGAGGATGTGTTGCCATAATTCGCAATGTTGTGCGGAAATTTCACTTTGTCCTGGTCGAGCGATTTTCTAATTGTTTCAATAATACGGATATTTGCCTGATGCAGAAGATAGTAGTCCACATCATCATAAGTGATACCATTCTCCTCAACCACTCTGCGAATATCGTTTAAAGAGGCGTTGACTGCAAGTTTGAAGACGTCCTGACCCTTCATCACAAGCGGACCTCCGAACTCTTCCTTTGTAATGAATGGAGTCTTTTCGAGCTGCCTGATCTGATAGAGGGGATCGATACTACTGAAGGAAGAGAGTGCAATGGATTTGAAATCATCTCCTCTTTTAAGGACTGCCGCACCGGCACCATCCCCGAAAAGGACACAGGTACTACGCTCCTGCCAATCACACATACGAGTAGGTTCTTCGGCACAGACTACGAGGATATGGTTAATGTCGCTTTTACTCTTAAAAAACGAGTTTGCAATATCCAGCGCATAAATAAATCCCGCACAGGCACTGTTCAGGTCGAAACAGGGGCAGGTAGCTCCTATCATCCCCTGGACAATACAACTCAGTGATGGAGTAATGTACTCATTTACTACGTTGGAGCAAATTATAAAATCCAGATCTTCCGCGGAAATACCGGCATCTTTCAATGCATTGTGGCAAGCTTCCGCAGCCAGATCCTCTAACTTTACATGTGAAATAAGTTGGCGTTGCTTTATACCGGTGCGAGTGGTAATCCACTCATCACTTGTGTCAAGAAAAGTGGAGAGCATATCATTTGTCACTGTAAGTGACGGATGGGCTCTCCCCGTTCCAATAATGTTCATTTTTAAAATTTTTTGAGTTTGGGCCGTAAATTTATTTGAGGACCGGCAAATGACAAAATGATTGTGGTTGTCGGTGACATTATGTGGTGGAATTAGTCCTATTTGGGGTAAAATTTTCGTTTTTGTGGCATCTTTGCTTATCTTTGAACTTTGAATTATACAGAATGAATAGGAAAATATCGGATTTTCTGCTTGAAAAAAGGCACCAGGTTGTTATGATTATAACAACATTAATTGTTACAATAATAGTTCTCTTAATTATTGTACCTTTTTCACCCACTGCCTGGCTTAAACTCTCAGGACCGGTATCTTTCTTTCTCACAGTCGGCTTTTTGGCGGTGGCAATTCTTATTCTCGTCATCTGTCGCATTTTTATGTGCAGACTGAGAAGAAGACAGCAATTCCGCCTCTGGAGCTATTCGCTATGGCTGATTGCAGAATTACTTGTGATTGCTCACTTTTATGCCTATGTGACACTCACCTTGAGGAAATCGGATCTTATTGCAGGTGATTTCTCCTTTGCAACCCTAGTGACCAGAGGTCTGGTAGGAGTAACCGCCATTCTTTTCGGTTCCAATACCATCTCCATCCTTTGGTCAATCCAGCGTGACCAGAAAGAGCGTTTGAAAATCCTTTCAACCGAATGGAAGAGCACCGCACGTGGCCCTGTAATCTTGGATGGCAAAAGGATTCCTGCCGAAGGGGTAATCGGCACTTCCGGTGACACTGCGTTACAAAACAAAATTGCAAATGAATCGGATTCGGACGATGATATCTCTTCCTCTATGTACCCTGAAAGTGAGTCCAGAATAATCAACCTTTTTGACCATAATGGTATCCTTAGGTTCTCCATTAAAGAGTCCGACCTCTACTATATCATATCCCAGGATAACTATGTGCGTATCCACTATCTGAATAACGGAGAAATGACCAGCTATATGCTCCGCTGTCCTCTTAAGGTGATAGAAAAGTCTATCAAGGGCTCTTCGCTGATCAGATGCCACCGCTCATATATAGTCAACATATCCAGAATCAAAGTACTCCGTAGCGAAAAAGATGGCTTCTTCATTGACATGGATTATGATGGCATTGCAGAAATCCCCATTTCAAAGAGCTATTCCGACACCTTTATGGAGTAGTTCTCAAAAAAAATAGCAGGGAAGGAATCGAGCTAGACCAGTAATAAATAAGTTTAAATCACTATAATTAGAATATGGAAAAAGATGTTATACTCAAAGCAATGCGAGAGGCGGACAAGCCTCTTTCAGCAGGTGAGGTTACCAAACTTACTGGAATTGATCGCAAGATAGTTGATAAAGTTTTTGCGGAACTGAAGAAAAGCGGAGAAATAACCTCCCCCGTCAGATGCAAGTGGACACCGGCAGAATAGTGTGTAGTATGTAGTGTGTACTGTGAAGTGTGAAGTGTGGAGTGTGGATTCTGAGTGAGGAATTAGATGTTGGCTATTTGCTGTTAGTTCTAGCTTCTAATTGACACCGTTGTTAGCATAGTTGCTCTACTAATAATCTTTCTGAATATAATACTAATATACTAGCTTGAATTGTGAAATACAAAGTCCTGGGCTAATTATTCTTAACCCAGGACTTTTAAATTTTACTAATTAAAACTTGGAACTTCCAACTTTTAATTCCTAACTCGAAACTCTGTCGCGGAAATCCAAACTCTGGACTCTTAACTCAAAATAATACTCAGAGCTATGTACTCAGAACTCTGAACTAATAAACTTACTCAGAACTACACACTCGGAACTCTGAACTGAGATACTTTGAAAATTACTTTTCAAAGTATCTCTTATATAGTCCTTCAAACGCCTGTCCGTGACGTGCTTCGTCTTTGCACATCTCATGAACTGTGTCATGTATGGCATCATAATTGAGTTTCTTTGCCTTATCAGCGATACGCTTTTTGTCAGCGCAGGCCTCTGCTTCGGCTTCCATGCGTTTTTTAAGGTTGGTCTTCGTATCCCATACCACTTCGCCGATGAGTTCTGCAAATTTAGCTGCATGTTCAGCCTCTTCCCAAGCGATGCGCTTGTAAGCCTCCGCTATCTCGAGATAACCTTCCCTGTCAGCCTGGCGGCTCATTGCAAGATACATCCCAACTTCACCACATTCAGCTGTAAAGTGGTCCTTTAAACCGTTCCAAATCTCTTCATCGCAGCCTTTCGCAACTCCGATCTTGTGTTCATCGGCCCATACAAGACCATCTTTTTTCTCTTCTACCTCCTTGAATTTGGAAGCAGGCACGTTGCAGATAGGGCATCTTTCAGGGGGTTCGGGACCTTCGTGGATATATCCGCACACTGTGCAAATCCATTTCTTTTTCATAAAATTTTTGTTTTAGTATCGTTTATAATTATTAAAAATTAGCCGAAAAGTGTACAGCAAATAATATGCCTTTTTATTGCTTTTCGCATTATGACCTCCTAAATAAAATAGAGGTGAAGTCATCACCTCTATCTACATTGATAATAGTAATCCGGAAGGAAATTATTTTACTCTGCCGGGATAATGTTCAAGAGCTACTTCCAGACACTTGAGTGCGGCTTTGATGTCCTCTTCCTTGAGTACGTATGCCATACGTATCTGGTTTGTTCCAAGTCCCTTAGTTGCGTAGAAACCTGCGAGAGGAGCCACCATTACCGTCTGTCCCTCGTACTCAAACTCCTCGAGCAGCCATTGTGCAAACTTGTCACTATCGTCAACGGGGAGCTGTACCACCGCATAAAATGCGCCCATAGGTGTTGGCACTACTACACCTTTAATCTTCCTAAGTCCCTCAAGGAGAACATTACGACGATGGATATACTCGTCACGAACTTCCTTGAAATACTCCGCAGGAGTATCGAGAGCACCCTCAGCCGCAATCTGACCATATGCAGGTGAGCAGAGACGCGCCTGGGCATAACGGAGTACGTATTTCATCACCTCTTTGTTCTTTGATACGATAAATCCGATTCTCACACCACAGAGACTGTATCTCTTGGAAACAGAGTCAAGGAGAATAACGTTCTCCTCAAGTCCGGGGGTATGCATACAGGAGAAGTGGGGTTCATCGGTATAGCAGAACTCACGATATACCTCATCCGAATAGATAAAGAGTCCATGCTTTTTAGCAATAGCACCTAGCTCCATCAGCGCCTCTTTGGTATAGAGAGATCCTGTAGGATTGCCCGGGTTGCAGATAATGATACCCTTGGTCTTGGGAGTAATTTTCTTCTCAACTTCCGACATCGGAGGAAGTGCAAAGCCATCCTCTATCTTTGTAGTGATGGGTTTTAGTATAACGTCATTCTGCAGGGCAATTGCGTTGTAATTGGTGTAGAAGGGCTCGAACACGATAACTTCGTCATCGGGATTACAGGTGACTGCAAGTGCGATCTGGAGTGCCTCGCTACCACCGTTGGTAATGTTGATGCAGGATGTATCGATGTCAATATTGATCCCTTTGTAATACTTCACAAGTCCTTCGAGCAGACTCTTGTTACCTGCTGAGTTGGGATAAGCTACAAGTTTGAGCTGGTTGTTCTTTACAGCGTCAAGTGCCTCTTTCGGAGAAGCAATGTCGGGCTGACCGATGTTGAGGTGATAAACTTTAATACCTCTTTTTTTCGCTGCATCAGCATAAGGAACAAGCTTCCTGATAGGGGAAGCCGGCATCTTTTGGGCTTTTTTAGAAAATGTTAGCATATTGAAAATCTGTTGTTATTGTTATTAAATAGTTTACTTCTCAATCTATCTGCGAGCGCCGTACTTAGCAAGTTCACGCATAAAACCTTCGATTTTTGGCTGAACTGCACTTGTGGGACAATCAAAATTATTGACCAGAATGGCAAACTTAATGTGACCCTTCTTTGTCTTCACATAGCCCGCATAACATCTCACACTCGACAAGGATCCACTCTTGGCCCTGATAATCTCCTTTATTTCCTCTTTTTCTCCCTTTAGCACCCCTTCAAGTGTACCGGGACGTCCGGGACCAGGGAAACTCTCAAAGTATTGGTCAAATGTAGCACTTTGTTCTTTATAAGTGTAAAAATTTGTGAAGAATCTTGGAGAAACATAGTTTTCTCGGGAGAGGCCGCTACCATCGTCCTGGTGAAGTCCGTAAGTGTCGACACCATGGTCTTGTAGATACTGTTCTACCGCCTCTGTAGAGGCATAAAAATAGGAATTGTCAACGAGTACTTTACCAAGCATCTTCAACATAGTCTCTGCAAAAAAGTTATTGCTGATGGTATTTGTCACATTTATAACCTCAATTAATGCAGGAGAGAAAGTCTCCACCAGATATGTAAGTTTATCCTGATCGGGAACAGCAATGCCCATCTGCTTGAGCGAAGCCACATCATTTACCCCAAGTGAAGGAATACCTTTACCTGTCAGAAAAGTATCGAATGCACCTGCACAGGTTGAAGGCCCGAACCTGTTGGAACGTGTTATCGCCCTCTTGGGCATATCCACCGCATAAGTGCCTACAAATTTGCCTACCGGAGCAAGGTTGGTAACATAATACTCGGTACCGTCACGACTTTTTTCAGGTCCGGTGACAACTTGGTTGATATAGGTCATTTTGGGTGAATATGGAGGAAGCGGAGTGATTTTAACAGGATCACCCACTGTTGCCCCCGGCTCAATCTCAAAACGGCTAAGGTTTTCAGCGTAAGAGAGTCCTGAAGGACCGCTGCCATAATAATAGCCGAGATTGCCATAAGCCCAGCTATCAGGAATATTCTCATCAATAAAGAAACGATCATCGCCGATGATACTGCCATTGATGCGTTTGATGCCGGCTTCTGCTATTGCGTCAGCCCATATACCGAAAATAGAATCTATGGGATATGCTATTTCATCCTGTGAACCGAGTGTTGGGTCACCTCCGCCGACAATATATAGATCACCATTCAAGGTGCCGTCATCCATTATATGACCGTCATAGGCAACCTTTGTGGAGAATTTGAAGTCGGGACCAAGCACCTCTATAGCCACTCCCGTAGTAATGGTCTTCATAGTAGAAGCGGTCAGCAGTGGCATCTCCCCATTCCAGGAGGCAATATCTTTTCCATTTTCATCCACAGCAAGAATGGCGACCGCGGCATTGATAAAGAGAGAATCGGTTTTGAGCTGTCTGTTAATATAATTCTGCACCCGGTTCTGAGCAAAAATAAGCCCCGGGAAAAGCAAAAAAGCGGCAATTAGTCTTATACGCATAATGTTGTGCTTTATTAAAGAGACAAAAATAGCAAAAAAGAGGGATTGTTTCAATAAAACAAGTAATTTTGTAGAATATAATTCAAAAAGCGGAGAGAGCACTAAACGTTGCGGAAAACAAATTTAGATAATTGCTTTTCTACAGATTGTAGACCAAATAGTTTGAATATGACCAATACTGAAGCCAACAGATATGCGGCAAGAGGGGTTTCCTCATCCAAGGAAGATGTGCATAAGGCCATCGCCGATATGGACAAGGGACTTTTTCCGAAAGCATTCTGCAAGATTGTACCCGATTATTTGGGTCATAATCCGGAATATTGCGTAGTAATGCACGCAGATGGAGCAGGTACCAAAAGTTCCCTGGCCTACATTTACTGGAAAGAAACAGACGACATGAGCGTCTGGAAGGGTATTGCTCAGGATGCGATAGTGATGAATACGGACGACCTGCTCTGCGTAGGGGCTACTGATAATATCCTTATCTCCTCTACTATCGGGAGAAACAAAAGACTCATACCCGGAGAGGTAATCAGCGCACTGATAGGCGGTTCACAGGAGTTTGTCGGCAAAATGGCCGATCTCGGCATCGGACTACGGCTCACCGGCGGAGAGACCGCGGATGTGGGAGACTTGGTGCGGACAGTGATTGTGGACAGTACCGTTTGTGCCCGTATGCGCCGCAGTGATGTTATAGACAATGCACGTGTTTGCGCCGGTGATGTAGTGGTGGGACTGGCATCCTTCGGGCAAGCCACATATGAAGAGGAGTACAACGGCGGTATGGGCAGTAATGGACTCACCTCCGCACGCCATGATGTATTTGAACACTCCATCGCAACCAAATATCCTGAAAGTTTCGACAGCTCAGTCGATGAAAAATATGTATATTGCGGTAGCAAAGCCCTTACCGAGATTGAACCGGAGAGCGGACTCACCTACGGCAAACTGGTACTCTCCCCTACCCGCACCTATGCGCCGGTGATCAAGAAAGTACTTGAGAGGTACCGTCCGCAAATCCACGGCATGGTGCATTGTTCGGGCGGTGCCCAGACCAAAGTGCTCCATTTCATTGAGGGACTCAAAGTAATCAAGGATAATCTCTTCCCTGCACCGGTGCTCTTCAGGACTATCCAGCAGGAATCTGGGACACCATGGAGTGAGATGTACAAGGTATTCAATATGGGGCACAGGATGGAACTTTATGTTCCGGAAGAGATTGCACAGGATATCATCTCTATTTCCGAAGAATTCGGGATAGAGGCGCGTATCGTCGGAAGGGTGGAAAAAGCTCCACAGGCTGAGGTCGAAATAATTTCGGAGTACGGAAAATTCAACTATAGAAGATAATTATGAAAAAAGCACTGATTATCCTCCTCACATTCTCTGCGGCATTATGTTCATGTAAGAAAAATGTCCGGCAGACGGCCATCAATCTGCCCATAGTTGACAGAGCTCTCTACGACAGCACCTCCATTTTTTATGGAAATTTTGAAGAATATCCCAAAGACCTCAAGATGCTCCCCATCGGAGTCTTCGATTCCGGTACGGGGGGATTGACAGTCCTCGAAAAAATTATCTCTCTCGATGTTTTTGACAACATTACCGGCCAAATGGGAGATGATGACATCCTCGATTTTGCCGGCGAACATTTCATATATCTCGCCGACCAGGCCAATATGCCCTACGGCAATTATGACGCCGAAGGCAAGAGTGATTATCTTAGGGAACTGGTAATCAAGGATGCGCTTTTCCTTTTGGATGACAACTATTACGAAACTCAATACAACAGGGAATCCGATGGCATTAAACCCCGCGTAAAAATCATCGTTATTGCCTGCAACACAGCTACAGCTTACGGCTTGAAAGATATCACCTCACTGCTGGAGAAGAGCAACACCGGTGTAAAGGTAATCGGAGTGATCAATGCCGGCGTAAAGGCTACGTTTGACCAATTAAATGTGAATGACGGCGACGCACCTTTCGCCATTGGAGTACTTGCGACACCCGGCACAATCGCCTCCGGTGCATATCAGCGTACAATCGAAGAGATGATAGCAGAACGCGGCATTAAAACTGATGTAACGGTTGTAAATCAGAAAGGTTATGGATTTGCCGAAGCAGTTGACAGCGAGCCGGATTTTGTCAATCCTGTCCTTTATACACCTCGTGATTCCTACAGAGGTCCCCGTATCGGACGCGGAGATGATTCCCTCGACATCAATTTGATGAGGATTTACAATTTTGACTTTTCAGGCAACAGAATGCTTTACAGAAGGGATGCACAAGGACGCTACAGAGATATCCAGCTCAACGATGCCGTCAACTACGCACGTTTTAACCTAGTTTCACTCCTGGAAAAACACCGTCTTAGCGGCTCCACATCTCCTTTGAGAGCAGTCATACTGGGTTGTACCCACTATCCTTTCCTGATCGAAACACTCCAACAAGTCATAAACGAATTAAAAAACATCAAAGTCGAGAACCAATATCTCTACAAGCATCTCATTGCGGATGATTTCATTTTCATAGACCCCGCAATCTACACTGCAATTGAGTGTTACAACACTCTTCGCGTAGATGGCAACCTTGCCCTGCGTATCGGGGACCAGAAGGTAAACGGATATATTTCCGTCCCTGACGGATTTCTCGACAGCAAATACCTGACCCTTGACGGCAAACTTACATACGAGTTCAAATATGGCAGGGATGTGGATTCCAAAGAGATAACAACCAAACAGGTACCATTCTCCAAAAGCAATATAGACAGCAACAACCTCCTGCGAATCAAGTCACTGCTGCCCTATTCCTACGAACTTATATATCCTGCACTCTAATGATGCTAAGCGAGTTCATTACACCTGAAGAGATAGATTGCCTTGAAATCATTTCATTTCCAGGTGAAATCAGTGTGATATCGACTACCGGAAAGAAGTACAAAGAGGCTATAAAGCATCTGAGGGAACAAATTTTCATCGGCTTTGACACCGAAACCAAACCCAATTTCCACGCCAATACCCCACGTAACTCCACAGCATTACTGCAACTTTCCAGCGAAACGAATGCATATCTGTTCAGAGTGCAAAAGATAGGCCTCCCGCAGGAGCTGGCAGATATCTTATCAGACCCGGAAATCACCAAAGTGGGGGCAGCTACCACGGATGATATCAGAGGACTACAACATTACAGAGA
>JAKQLB010000016.1 GCA_029567375.1 Bacteroidota bacterium
GGCTTCGCGGATGACAACAGCAGCTTTGCCGCCGTATTCCGCACATATTGCTCAACAACCTTATCCGAATAATAAAGAGCAGGCTCTTTAGCATGGTCCAAGAACAAATTAGGAAATTTCTCTTCAAACAGCTCCATAGACGGAACTGCCGCGTATTTTTGATTGAAGTCTAAGATAAATGCCCAAGCCTCTTTCGAGAGCGCATCCGGCATCATCTCCGGCATGATGCCCCGGTCGATAGCCTGAGACAATTCGCCCCCCGCCACTAGAACACGGGCAATCAAACTCCGCGCATTATCAGCCAACTATGATTCCTCCCCAAGAAGGCCCTGCAATTCCGCTGACTTAAACGCCCTCCAATTCATGCCGCCAGCCGATTCTCCAACAATATCAAGCGGAACGAAACTCTCCTGCATCAATCCCACCATGTATGGAGAAAACTCCGTCGAAACAGAGCCGGGGGGGATATCCGTAGTAATAATAGTCGGAAGCATGTGCTGCGACCTATGCTGCACTAGCTCCAAAACTATGTTCCCAATATATTTCACATCCATTGCGGACCCGCTGTTCACCTCATCCATCACTAGCAAGTCCACCTTTCGGGCACGGTCAAGCACAGTACTATCTTCATCGAATTGCTCTTTCCCGAAAACGTCCAATCTGAACTCTGGCAAACGCACAAACAACACCGTATGTCGCATCTCCATAGCTCTCTTTAAAGCCAGAACAGCAAGGCTCGTCTTACCGGTGGAAGGCTCCGTTGAGTAGAGGTATAAACCTATCCCCTTGTCAATCAGTGAATCTATATCGCGCAAGTATGTCTTAAACGGCTGCTTATACGGCGTTGAATCCGGAACCGCGCTCAATTTTACATCCCAATAACGGCGAGGAATCCTTGCGCGTTCCATGTCAGCTCTGGTTACACCCCTAGCCCCAGATGCTTCCGCCACGCTTTGCTGCCTCCTTCTTGGGTTTTTTCGACGATGCCAGCGGGATAATCGTATCCCGAAAAGCCCATAGGATATTCACGTTAGGGTAGGCACCAAACTCATAGTCCGGGAACTTCTTTTTGAACCCCACCCAGTTATCCACTAGGTAATCCACCGCAGACTGAATTATCTCATAACCATAATGGTCTATCAACCGCTTCATCAAGGAGCGTTCCTTCCCGCCGAAGAGGGGAGCCTTTTCCCCAAGCCCCGCGTTGACTTTCTCGCCGAAGTATTTTAGCATTGTATTACAGTTCTGTTTCCTCCCCTTTGATGCCTCCCCAGCGGAAGCCCGAGCAGGAGCCGGGCTTTCTTTATTTCTCCCCCGGACATCATCTCCCCCCGACATCATCGCGGCAACATCCACCGGCTGGTTGTGAAAGTTTTCACAAGCAGTGTACTTTCCCGTATCACTAGGCATACACCTAGTGTCGTTCCCCGTAGAAATCTCCGGAGAAGACAAATCCGCGCCCGTGGCGGGCGCAAGTCTTAATTCCTCTTTTACTCTTTCTCTAGGTACTACTCTTAGTACTTCACGCGACATTTTTGTCGTGTTTGCACACGACATTTTTGTCGTGTTCATAGACGACATTTTTGACGTGTAATTACACGACATTTCTGTCGTGGTGTTGGGGGAAGACTCTGTATGGTTGAACTTTCTGCGTTTAATCTGGCGGCGTACCGATTTAGCCGCGACTAATTTTCCTGCTGATTGTAATGCCTCATATGGCGAATGAAGTAACCATGTATCAGAAGTATGCGGCTTTCGGATTTGGTACGTGCTGAGCAATCCAACGTCCCGCAATTCCACAAGGTATCTTTGCACGGTTCGGGTGCTCAGAGAAGAACGTCCGCCGTAGGACATATCTGTTGTGATGGTTTCAATTGAAGGCCAAATAATGGGAGTTCCATTTTCCGTGATGCAGTCATTGACGATGCTTTTGTGAGCATATTTGATGAGCGTGATGTAACATCTCCGCGCCCCGTCACTGAGCGTAGGGAAGTCCCAGAAAAAACAATGAGGTAACTGAATAAAAGATTCTTCCCCGCTTAAATCTAACTTCATCATCTTGTGGAACTTAGAATTCTGGATTTTCTTATCTTCTCGGTTTTGGGCCATACTTGCCGACCTCCTCATCCATTCGGTCAATCTCCGCTTTGGCGGAAAGGCCGCTCCGAATGTCCGGCAAAAGTATCTCTATTGCCGTGCCCTCACGATTGGCATACCCAGTGATTCCCCCGAAAATGTACTTTACAGTGTTGATATACTCATACGCCGCTTCTGTGTCGATTCCCAACATTTCTGCGAGGGTATCCCCACCAATAACAAGCGCGAGTTCCCCCTCATGCAGTAGCTCTAGGGTCTCTTCCGGTGTAGCATTATCTAAGTCGATGTCTACGTGTATCTCACCCATTGCAAACTTCCCCCTGTACATTAATATTCCGCCGCGTCGCCTCATCCCTGATGAGCTGACGAATGACCTTAGACTTGCTGGTCATCATCCGGCGGGAAAGTTCCTCAAGCATCCAATATTCATCTTCCATCATGTAGCTCGTAGCTACGAAGTCTCTTATCGTTGGTCTCATAATGACCACCTCCTATGATACTAGTATAACATGTCAGAAAACTCCGTCAAGTGGACGCGCTGTACGCCTCTAGGAGCGTCGAAATGAATAAGGTAGGGTAATTACCCTACCCCATCTATAAACTCTTGATGTACCCCGTGTTCCGTTGACGCTGTGCGATTATATGATGGACAGCTACATGCTATTTGAGGACTCTTGTAATGGCATGTAGATTCCGGCGGAGAACATAGCGTCCCGGGTTGAAATCCATACTCTCCCCTTGTCTAAGAAGAATTTAACCGTGTCGTACTTCTTGTTGTCGAGAAAGTGTTCAACATGCTGCCAATCATATTCTGTAAGTCCCTGCCGCGCTGCTGGTTTAGTTAGTTTGTGCACATGTTTCACCTCCTACTTGTAAAATACAGTACATAAGCATCTATGTCAAATATGGAGGTAAACAGAAAGCCGCCAGCTGTACAACTGACGGCTTTCTGCGAAAGGAGGCTGACATGCGCGAGTGATGACCCAAATGCCCAAGGCAGGTGCCACATGCATCATCTATACCATACCACACGCGGGAGATGATGTCAAATTTGGGTGCGGGGGCTGGATTTGCACCAACGACCTCCGGCTTATGAAGACGGCGAGCTGCTTCTGCTCTACCCCGCGATACAATTATACCACGAATGGCACTAGTGTGTCAATTCCCCGATGTCAACAATTGATACAGTAATGTACCCGCGATTCCGCCGACGATTCCTGCAAGCAACGACAAGACTGTTTTTGCGCTGCTAGCTTGTCTATATGCGGAGAGAGTAGTATCCGCATCCGAAAG
>JAKQLB010000032.1 GCA_029567375.1 Bacteroidota bacterium
AAGCCTTCTTCAGCACTGGAATGCCGTGATAAAGGATGCGGCGGCTTCCATTTCAGAATAGCTCTGCAGAACTCCCAAATTACTTGACAATAACTGTCATTAACTATACACAAGGAGGTCATTATGACTCATACGAGATAATTTTTTTGAGAGGTTATCCGATGGCTAAAAAGCCGGGAGACGTGTTGACCATCGAAGAATTGGCCGCTTACCTGAAGATTCCAAAATCCACACTCTACAAGTTAGTGCGGGAAGGGAAAATCCCCTCTCAAAAAGTGGGGCGTCATTGGCGTTTCCTTAAGGATGCCATTGATGAATGGCTGAAGAGGCAGAAATAATCCTGAATTATGGAACCGAAGCTTCGTGAAGCGATTGAACACATTCTCATTCTGTATCTTGCCCTTCTCACGACTTAGTGGCAGGACGAGATGCTCCGATGGTTTGGGGTAGCCATTCGATATGATTTTTTTGGCCATTGGCTAGCAGCAATTGACTAATCTATGTTAGCGGTCTTCGCAGATCATCGCTTTCATCGACTATGCGGAGTAGGAAGATGTGTCCGAGCGTGTCTGGCAGCAGCGATAGTATCTCGTCGTCAGCGATGAGACGCATATACACTTTGATAGAAATTCAGTCACCGGAGCAATAATATGGAGAATATAATGATTACCTTGGATGAAGCGCTAATCAATGGAAGCGCAGGACGCCATGAAACTTTTACACCGCGGTACGGGTGGCTTAAAAAAGGATACGACCGATGCTGTGCCAATCGGCATGTATTTAATGATGAAAACTCCATTGAGCAACTTGGTGTTGGTAAAAACATGGTAAGATCGATTCGGTATTGGTGCATTCTTTTTCGACTCTTGGAGGATGACGCAAAGCCCGGTTGTTTAAAACCGACCGCGTTTGGGGAAAAAATGCTAGACACAGAAAAAGGGTGGGACCCCTATCTGGAAGACCCGGCAAGCCTTTGGCTGCTACATTGGCAGATATTTCGAGCCCCTTTTATTGCCGTCACTTGGAATATCGCCTTTTCATATGTGACACTTCAGACATTCACAGCGCGCGAACTGACGAGCGCAGTGCATAACAAAGCAAAAGAGACGGAGAAGATTTGCGATATCGCTGCTGGCTCATTTGAAAAAGATGTATCATGCATTCTCCGCATGTTCGTGCCTGAAAGACGCGAACATGCAGAGATCCGCTGTCCTTTTACCGATCTTGGATTAATTGTTCCGGCTGTCGAGACACCCGACAAAGATCGATACCGCTTTTCATCCGGCACTAAACCAAATTTACCAGATTTAGTCTTTATGGCTGCCGTATTTGATTATGCGGCGCAATGGCATCCGGGGCAAAACAGTCTGTCACTTATTCAAATAGCGTATGGCCCTATGTCGCCAGGCATGGCATTCCGACTAACGGAATCTGAATGTGGACAGAGGCTTGATAGAATTTGCCGACAATTTAAGGGGGCGACATTTACCGAGACAAATGGTATCCGGCAAGTACAATTTACTGGAAGTCCTGCGGCGTTGTATGAAGAATGCTTGATGAAGTATTACGGAGGGAAAAGATGAGGCACGTTGATCTATTACAATTGATAAAAATCGATCGATCGGTTGCCCGTTCCGTCAATCTCGACCGTGATGCCGATGATATGGCGCTGTTGAACCGTTTTCAAATCACTCCCGTCGGTTGCAGCATATTATATCGCCTTGCCGACGCAATAGAAGGTGAATCTGTCAATGCATGGTCGCTCACTGGACCTTACGGCACGGGCAAGAGCGCGTTCTGTAATTTTTTACTTGCACTCACATGCGCCGATCAAAAGAGGCGTAACTTGTGTTACAAAAACCTTTCCAGCGTCGATAAAAAGATTGCTACCCGTTTCAAGAGGTTTTTAGAACTGGGCAGCGAAAATGCGCCTGCTATTGGCATCAGAGCGGTCTCCCGTTACGAATCTTTGAACAGCACATTAGTTAGAGGTCTTTTATCCGCTATACAGGCAGTATCGCCTCGTTCAAAACGAGCTGACTGGGAACAGCTCAGAAAGAATGTCAAGCTGTTATCGGATAAAGATTGGCCCACGACAAGAAGTGTTGTGGATGCATTTAACACCTTAGCGCAAGTTGCTGAGCGACCAGTTTTTGTGGTTGTAGATGAATTCGGAAAAAATTTAGAGTTTCAGGCGCATCATGCAGAAAAGGGCGACATCTTCATTCTCCAAGCTCTGGCTGAATCCAAATCCATCTTCTTATGGGTGTGTCTCCATCAAGCATTTAGCTCTTATTCTGGCGCTTTAAATCGAGTTCAGCGTGAAGAGTGGCAAAAAATTCAAGGTCGTTTTGAGGATCGCTCATACATTGAACCACCGGCACGAAGTTTTGCCCTGATTCGAGATGCCCTTCGTATTACGACTATGCAGATGGCGCACAAAAAGACATTGACCGATTGGGGGCAAGCAATGGTGAACGCAATGTCTGGATTTCATTTGGACGGAATGCCTGAGCTGGATAAGGAGTCCATTCAGTCGTTTTTCCCTTTTCATCCTTTAGCGGTTTATCTTATCGGTGAATTGACACGGCGTTTTGCGCAAAACGACAGAACAATCTTCTCTTTTCTAACCAGTGGCGAAGCACACGCATTTGCTGATTGCCTGAAAAGATTAGAATTGGAAGAACGCGATGCACTGCCGGTCATCGGCTTGGACATGTTGTATGATTACTTTAACGAAACAGGCATGATCCGGCATGCGGATCGTTCAGAGAACCAGCGATGGCTTGAGATTCACGCCATGATTGCCGCACAGGGCCATTTGGACACATATGAAATTAAACTATTAAAAACAATAGGCGTGTTAAATCTCCTTTCGACGTTGCCGGGCATAGCGGCGACGGAGAAAATGATTCATGCTGCATTGGTCACAGCCCATTCAGGAAGAAAACATAAAACAAAGGATCTTCTCCGCGACTTGGTAGAAAAACGCGTTCTACTCTATCGGGAATATGCGCACGAGTATCGGCTTTGGGAGGGTAGCGATTTTGACCTGGATCGCGAAATACTGCTTGAACGAGGAAAAGTTTCCCTGAGACCTATCGGCGAACTCTTGGAAGAAATTGCGCCACGTCCGAATCTTGTTGCGGCGCGGCATTCTATCCAAACGGGAACATTTCGTGATTTTGCTGTGCGCTGGTGTACCGAGGACGATATCCCTGCCATCAAAAAGATGCCGCATCTTGAAGGTGAAACCGACGGCACGTTATGGTTAATGTTGGGAAAACAGAAAAAACATGAAAGCCTCCTTGAAATTGCAGCAGAGGGCCATCCCGTCATTGTCGGCTATGCGCCCTGCTTAAGCCAAGTTAAGCAATTAATGATAGAAGCTGCTGCGACACGTGCTGCTTGCGGTGCACCACAATTAGAGCGTGACGGCGTCGCACGACGCGAGGCATTACATCGTGCCGGCCAGGCTGCTCAGGCCTTGATAACATTTTTAGATAAGGCCTTTGCTCCGGACATGGGTCTGGTAAGCTGGTATGCGGCAGGTCAAGAACGGGAAATTCAAAGACATCGCGAGCTATCCTCCCTGGTTTCGGATTTGTGCGATCATATTTATGAAGAATGTCCCCGCATCAATAACGAAATGATCAATGTTACGCGAATATCCAGTATGGCTGCCGCGGCACGCAATCGCGTCGGTGAAGCTTTAGCCAACCAATCCGCATGCGAGGACATCGGCCTTACCGGATATGGACCAGAAGTCGCCCTGTACCGCACGGTTATTAAAGAAACAGGTCTTCACCGGAAAAATTCAGAGGGGGCGTGGGTTCTTGTAAAACCTGATAAAAAAAATCAGCCTCAATTGGCTGCCATATGGGATCTGTTTGATCGCATGCTTGAGGAAACCGATAGAACAGGGCAGAAGCTTCCGGTCAGGCAAATGCTGGATGTTTTAAAACGACCTCCTTTTGGCCTGCGCGAGGGGCCGGCGCCGCTTTTATTGTCGCATTATCTGCTTGTCCATTCCGACGAGGTAGCTGTTTATGAAGAGAATGTATTCAAACCATTTTTGGGTGATGCGGAGATTACCTTGCTCATGCGTCGTCCTGAACTCTTCAGTTTGCGATGCTACAAGCCATCAGGCATCCGTTCAGAAGTGATCCGCACGTACTACCAGGTCATCAATACAGACTTGAAACTTGCCCTGCACGTCCGCAATCAAACACTCTTATCTGTCGTCGTGCCGTTGACAGAATTTATCAAGTCTCTTCCAGAGTACACCCGGGCAACACGCACACTTAGCGCGAATGCGCTGCGTCTGAGAAATGCAATTATCAATGCCAAAGATCCGCAGCAGTTGCTCTTTCAGGATATTCCGGTCGCCTTAGGCTATCCGCCCGTTGAATATCATATTGATGACCAAACACAAATTCCTGATGCGGCAAACCTCCGAAAAACATTATGGAACGCATTAACGGAACTGCGAGATGCGTTTGATGCATTCGTTAAAAAAATACTCGGACGTTTTATTCTGGCCATGGCTGAAACGACATCACGAACGCTAACACTAACTGAACTCCGACATGATCTCAAGAATCAAGCGGAACCAGTGCTGAAAATCTGTTTAGATTCCGATTTGAAACCGTTTCTTGCGGCTTTAATTAAAGAAAAAGAATGCGATGATGACTGGTTATTCCAGGTCGCTGCAATCGTCATGAAAAAACCCGTTCAAAGCTGGCAGGATGCCGACCTGGAACCTTTTATTGTCCATTTGCAGGAATTGCGAGAACGAATTTTACTGCTGCGGAAACTGAAGCGGCAATCGGATAGACGTAACCGCGATGATCATTCTTCGCGTTTTGTCGGGATTAGCCGCGAGGACGGCAGTGTGGCCTGGAAGAATATTGACACACACACAAAACATACAGAGAAGACCAGGGATACGTTAAAGCATATTCAAAGTTGGGATAAGGAAACACGCACCAATCTGTTGATTGGTCTTCTTGAAACAATGGAGGCGAAAGGGGATTTCAAGTGAAGGAACGTCATCTGCTTGCCCTCTCCGGAGGCAAAGACAGCGCAGCACTTGCCGTTTATATGCGAGAAAAATATGCACATTTGCCCATGGAATACGTTTTCATTGATAGCGGATGCGAATTGCCGGAAACTTATGCTTACTTGGATAAATTAAAGGCAATATTGGGAATAGAAATAAT
>JAKQLB010000042.1 GCA_029567375.1 Bacteroidota bacterium
TGAAATCATCAACAATATGCCGGTGTCACAAAATGCATTTGACATAGCCCAGGAATCACTAATCAGTAATCTCCGTACAGCCCGCACAGTTAGGGATAATGTTCTATGGCAATATATCAGTGCGCAAAAACTTGGTCTGGATTATGACATCAATCGCGAAGTATTTGCAAAGGCACAGACTCTAACTCTCGATGATGTGGTGAAGTACCAGCAGGAGAACATCAAAGACCGTTACTACACCATCTGCATTCTCGGCCGCTATGAAGATTTTGATATGAAGAGACTCTTGGAGTACGGTCCCATACGGAAACTCGAACTCAAGGAGATTTTCGGATATTGATGCGGATTATTTGATTTATCCGATAAAAAGGTGTTATCTTTGCGAACACAATTGAATATTAAAACTATCAAATAACTAAAAAATTTAAACATGGCTTACAAAATTACTGAAAACTGTGCAGCTTGCGGTTCTTGCATTGACGAATGTCCCGTAGGAGCTATCTCTGAGGGTGACATTTACAAGATTGATCCTAATTCATGCATCGATTGCGGTGCTTGTGCAGATGCTTGCCCCATGGGTGCTATCGAACAAGCATAATTCGTAGCAACAATTATACAACAAAGGGCGCCCGTAGGTGCCCTTTGTTGATTTTTAGACAGAAGTATCGAGTTCCTAGTAAGTGTTTTGTAGTTGTTGCAGATAGATTGTGACTCTTTACTTCATCTCAAAATATTCGTAATATTTCTCCACGATTTGTGTGCTCCATTTATCGTGGAGTTTTTTCATCTGACGGTGATTTAAGGCCCCTTCGCTGCGCCATGTCTCAATTGCTCGGTTATACTCTTTGAAAAGTTCCTTCTCAATCTGCTGAACCAGTTGCATATAGCCGTCGCCCCGGGGATTCCACAAAAGCTCCCAGTTGAAGTATCGCGTCTTGCGTGACTTTTCAATCTCGTGTGAATAGGCCTTTTCCTTCATCATATACCCCATATTGCCAAGTGTCGAACGTCCTTCTTCATTTTGCGAAAGGATATTTGGAATGCCCTCTTCCCCGCCGCATACCCATACCGGCATCGCAACTGTGGTAGGAGGATAACTCACTACAGTCCACATTGTAGTAAGTTCTACCGGCTCACCTTCCTTGACACCCTGTATAACAACGCTGCTGACAGTAGTGTATCTGGCTATGAAATCCTGCTCCACAAACCATCCGGTAGTTTTAGGTCTGTTGAAATCTCCACTCTTGAGATTGACGCCAATCAGAGGATTTTCAAAAGATCTGGAGAGTTCGTTGAAAATAAACTCGGGAGTAATCGCATTGTGCATCACACCCGCCTTGACTACTTCGTCTGCATGCATGTATCTCACATAACCTACACCTCTCTCCGTATCGCCCGCAAATGAGAAGTTACTCCTTACAATGTAACCCAAAGGTGCCGTAGCGGGATCATTGACATCAAACCTGACAAATTCATCATTGTTGACCTCATAGTAATAAGCGTTGCCTTTTGCATCTATCACGCCGAGGTTGGCTGCGATCAGCCAGGGCTTGTCGAGTGAATTGAGAAGGGTTTCGAACTCTGCCGCATCAGCACAATTTCCCAGGGCAAGTTTCATTATGTAGCCGTTATTGTCGGCATTCTCCTCTTTCTCTGTAGGTTCGATGTTGTATGACATCGTATTCATTATGGCAAATCCCGCCTCGTTGACTCCCATCCATACCGATTTTGGATTGGGATTATCGGTCTGAGCGATAGCAGAAAAGGCATATTTGTCACCATGGAAATATCTCACCAGATTTTGGGCGGCACCCGTATCACGATGTTTCCACAAAAGAGGCCTTCCGTCAGGGGTGACCCTACCTGAAATGATGGCACTGGTGCAGGCAAAGATATCTGACGATACTGCCATCATAAGGCAGCAGAGAGCAGTTACAATTAATTTTTTCATATTTGATAGTTATTGTATGGTTGATTACTCTATTATTTGTTGTGTATAGCAAGGAATTTGTTCAAATTGTCTTCAAACCTTAAAGTTGCGAAAATAAAGCGAGATATTGGTATTTTATTAGTAAATTTGCAAGATAAATCTTACATGGAATATGGGAATTTCATCTATAATAAGAAAGCTGTTCGGAACGAAATCAGACAGAGATCTGAAACAGCTCAAACCTATACTTAACAACATACATAACGCATACAGCCGTATCGACGCTCTATCCGATGATGACCTCAGGAGCGAATCCGCTGCAATAAGGACCAAAGTTTTGGATTATGTGGCAGAAGATGAGGCCAGAGTGGTCTCCATCAGAGAGCAGCTCGAAGATGTGGAGATAGCCGTTTCGGAGAAAGAGAAACTCGCTACCGAACTTGACGCACTTATAAAAGAAATAGACAAAAAGCTCGAAGAGGTACTCAACCAGGTACTCCCCGAAACTTTTGCAATAGTAAAATCCACAGCGAGGCGCTTTAAGGAAAATCCCGTCATAAGGGTCAAAGCCACACAGTTTGACCGTGACCTGAGCGCCACTCACGATTTTGTCACCATCAAGGGCGACTTTGCCGAATGGAAAAATTCCTGGATGGCAGGCGGCAATATGATTACCTGGGATATGGTGCACTATGACGTTCAGCTGTATGGCGGTGCAGTGCTCCACTCGGGCAAAATTGCTGAAATGGCTACCGGTGAGGGTAAAACACTTGTGGCTACACTTCCGGTATTCCTCAATGCTCTCACGGGTAAGGGTGTCCATGTGGTTACGGTCAACGATTACCTCTCCAAACGTGACTCCGAATGGATGGGCCCGCTCTATATGTTCCACGGGTTGAGTGTCGATTGCATCGATAAACACCAACCCAATTCCGATGCCAGAAAACGCGCCTATGCTGCCGACATAACATTCGGTACCAACAACGAATACGGTTTTGACTACCTCAGGGACAATATGGCCCTCAATCCGGAGGACCTCGTACAGCGCAAACACCATTTTGCAATCGTCGATGAGGTGGACTCGGTTCTCATCGATGACGCACGTACTCCGCTGATTATTTCAGGTCCGGTGCAGCGTAGCGGCGACGAAACCTTCATAGAATACAAACCCTATGTGCAGCGTCTCTACAATGAACAACGTACACTTGTCAACCAAACCCTGAACGAAGCCAAGAAACTTATTGCCGCAGGCGAAATCAAGGACAAGGGAGAAATACTGCTCCTCAGAGCACACAAGGGGCTTCCAAAATATGCACCTCTCATCAAGTACCTCAGCGAACCGGGTATCAAACAGATATTGCAAGACGTACAGAGCAAGATCATAAAGGCTGCCTTCACTGAAAAGGATATTGAGCAGAGAATTATTACCAATGAGTTGTTTTTCGTCATAGATGAACACCAGAGGAGCGTTGAACTTACCGATAAGGGTAACGAAGTGCTTGCCAAAGCTGTAGGTGACGCTGACTTCTTCCTGATGCCCAAACTTGGAGACGAGGTTTCCAAAATAGACCATATGGAGATTTCTCCAGAGGAGAAAAGGCAGAAAAAGGACGAGCTTTATTCCAACTACTCCCTCAAAGCAGAGAGGATGCACACCGTTGACCAGCTCTTGAAGGCATACTCGATGTTTGAGAAGGATGTGGACTATGTGGTAATTGACAATAAGGTAAAAATTGTGGATGAAAGTACCGGCCGTATAATGGAAGGACGCCGCTGGAGCGACGGTCTCCATCAGGCTGTAGAGGCCAAGGAAAATGTAAAAGTCGAGGCAGCCACTCAGACTTTCGCCACCATCACCCTTCAAAATTACTTCAGGATGTATCATAAACTCTCCGGAATGACAGGTACGGCGGAAACTGAGGCAGGCGAGTTCTGGAGTATCTATAAGCTCGACGTAGTGGTTATACCTACCAACCGCCCCATTATCAGAGATGACCAGGATGACTTGATATACAAGACCAAGAAAGCAAAATACAACGCGGTTATAGCCCATATCAGCCAACTTGTAAAAGCAAAACGTCCGGTTCTTGTGGGTACTACTTCAGTAGAAATATCCGAGTATCTGAGTCGTCTGCTGAAGTTACACGGCATTGATCACCAAGTGCTCAATGCCAAGCAGCATGCACGCGAGGCCGAGGTTGTCCTACATGCGGGCAAGCCGGGCACCGTTACCATTGCCACGAACATGGCGGGACGTGGTACCGACATCAAGATCTCCGACGAAGTAAAAGAGGCAGGAGGTCTTGCAATTATTGGTACGGAGCGTCATGACAGCCGCCGCGTTGACCGTCAGCTCAGAGGACGTGCCGGACGTCAGGGAGACCCCGGAAGTTCTATTTTCTATGTATCGCTTGAGGATGACCTGATGCGTATCTTCGGATCCGACAGGATTTCCAAGGTGGTCGATTCGATGGGTATGCAGGAAGACGAGGCTCTTCAGGCTTCAATGCTCTCCAATGCCATAGAGCGCGCTCAAAAGAAAGTGGAGGAGAATAACTTCGGTACACGAAAGAGGCTCGTGGACTATGATGACGTCATGAACTCCCAAAGGGAGGTTGTATATACCAAGAGACGCAGTGCTCTCACCGGTGAACGTATCGATGTGGATGTACTCAATATGACCACGGACTATTGTGAAATGTTCGTTGACTCCAACCGCCATCTCACTTACGACCTCTTCTGCGAAGAATTGATGAAGGTGCTTTCCATCGTTCCCGATTTTGACGAAGCCTCTTATGAGCGTTTCAATAAAGCGCAGCTTACAGAACAGCTCCAACAAAGTGTTTCCAATGTTATGCAACGCAGGTTTGATATCCTTATTGAGCAGACATGGCCTGTAATCAGCCACGTATATGACACCAAGAGGATGTTTTACCAGAATATCCAGATCCCCGTCTCAGACGGCAAGATGGTCTATGGTATCCTCGTAGATCTGAGGAAGGCCTATGAGAGTAAGGGAAAGGAGTTGATCCGTGCCGTGCAAAAAACCATCACACTAAGGGTTATTGACGAGTACTGGAAAAACCATCTCAGAGATATGGACGACCTCAAGCAAGCGGTGCAACATGCCGCCTATGAGCAAAAGGACCCGATACTTGTCTATAAGGGAGAGAGTTTTGAACTCTTTATCAAGGTACTCGAGGGCATTAGCAAAGATGTTCTTGCTTTCCTTCTCCGTTCATTCCTATTCCTGAGGACTGATCAACAGCCACAGGAGGTTGCAACTGAGGGTCACACCAAAAAAACCGATCTGAGTGGAATGAGAGAGAGCCGCCCCGATCTGCTTACCAGTAGCTCGGAGCCCAGATCCAACGCTCCGGTCAGGGCGGAGAAAAAGGTAGGCCGCAACGACCCTTGTCCCTGCGGTAGCGGGAAAAAATACAAGAATTGTCACGGAAGAAACTAACAGGAAATTATAATCAAAAGAATATGGAAAAATTCGATATCATAGTAATCGGCTCAGGCCCGGGAGGGTATGTTGCTGCAATCCGTGCTTCCCAGCTGGGGTTCAACACGGCAGTAGTAGAGATGAATGAACTCGGCGGAGTCTGCCTCAACTGGGGATGTATCCCTACAAAAGCCCTTCTAAAGAGTGTTCAGGCTTATGGTTATGCACAGAATTGTAACGAATATGGTTTTTCGGCATCAGATGTCACTGCAGATCTGGACGCAATAGTTTCAAGGAGCAGGAGCATTTCTGACACGATGAACAAAGGTATCGCTTACCTTTTCAAGAAAAACAAGATAACTCTGATTCAGGGAGTTGGCACTCTCCTTCCGGGCAAACAGGTGCAGGTGACTGCAGATGATGACAGTACCGCCGTTTACAAGGCAGACCACATCATCATTGCCACCGGTGCCAGGGCTGCCTCCCTCCCCTTTGCACCAATCGACGGTAATAGGATTATTTCTTACCGACAGGCTCTTATGCCATACAAGATTCCCAAGAGCATGGCTATCATTGGATCAGGTGCCATCGGTAGCGAATTTGCATTCTTTTACAGAGCCCTTGGAGTAGAGGTGACTCTCATAGAGTACCTTGACAGAGTTCTCCCTATTGAGGATGATGATGTATGTGCACAGATCAGCCGTTCATTTCGTAAAATGGGTATGAAGGTAATGGTATCATCTCAGGTAAAAAGCGTTGATACCACCGGGGAGTTATCCCGTCTTACCGTACTTACAAAGAAAGGCGAAGAGATTGTCGAGGCTGAATTGGTGCTTTCCGCTGTGGGAGTGGTTCCCAACACCGAAATATTGGGACTTGAGTCTGTGGGTATCGAGACCGTCAAGGGTAAAATAACGGTTGACCAATACTACAAGACTGCAGCTGAAGGTATTTATGCCATTGGAGATGTAATCCCCACCCAGGCCCTTGCACACGTTGCCTCAGCTGAGGGCATCTGCTGCGTGGAGGCTATAGCGGGACTCAATCCGCAGCCCATTGATTACTCGCTCATCCCCGGCTGCACATATATTTCACCTGAGGTAGCTTCAGTAGGTATGACAGAGAGAGCGGCCAAAGAGAAGGGCATTGCATACAAAGTTGGCAAGTTTCCATTCACTGCCTCAGGTAAGGCTACCGCAGCGGGCGAAAGGGATGGATTTACGAAACTGGTAGTGGATGAAACAACAGACCGCGTACTCGGAGTCCATATCGTAGGAGCCAACGCATCGGAAATGATTGGCGGGATGGTGCTGGCCTGCAGACTTGGTGCCACTGCATCCTCAATTATGAAGACGATTTTCCCTCACCCCACAATGAGCGAAGCAATCATGGAGGCCGCAGCAGCAGTACACTCCGAGGCAGTACACATATAGATCACCAAACCTTAACTTTCGGATTATGGCAGAAAAAAACTCATCCCAACTGGCACACGCCCATGAGATAACCCGAATACCGGTGGGCACCGAAATCCGTGCGGCATTCCTCTTTTCAGAGAAAGATGTAAGGATTGACGGCACCTTTACCGGAGATATCATCACTTCAGGAAAATTGATTATAGGCGAAACAGGATATCTATGCGGCAATATTTGTTGCAAAAATGCCGATATCTATGGCCGTATTGATGGTGATGTGATAATCGGTGACACTCTGATGCTACAGAGCACCTGCATTTTCAAGGGACTCCTTCAAGCTCACAAGTTAAGTGTAGAGAGCGGCGCCCGTTTCAACGGTACCTGTAAAATTATCACACAAGAGGAGTACAAAAAAATGGAGGAAGAGTTCAGGGGCACTTCTCCGGAGACCGAGGATACCCAAAAAAGCGACTCCAAAAAATAGATTATCAGATTTCCTTACGGATATTGTATTTATTCCTCTCCTGGCTATTTCTGGAAATAAGCTCGCCAAGGAATCCGGTAAGGAAAAGCATCACGCCGACTATGGCCATCAACAGTGCCAGATAAAATAGAGGCTGATCCGTAACGGGACGGAATATACTGCCATGTGCCTGTGCGATGAGTTTGGCCACAATCAACCAAATTGCGATCACAATACCTATGACAAAAGTCAGTATACCGATGCTCCCAAAAAAGTGCATCGGTTTTTTGCCAAATACCTGAAGGAACCAGACGGAAAGCAGGTCGAGGAAACCATTTATGAAGCGGTTAAGGCCAAATTTGCTCTTGCCATATTTACGGGCCTGATGCTGCACTACCTTTTCACCTATATTACCGAAACCGGCCCGTTTAGCCAGATAGGGAATAAAACGGTGCATCTCTCCATACACCTCAATACTCTTGACAACTTCTTTGCGATAAGCCTTAAGGCCGCAATTCATGTCGTGGAGTTTGATACCTGTCACCTTGCGGGCCGTAGCATTATATATTTTTGAAGGAATATTCTTTGTAAAAGTACCATCATAGCGTTTTTTCTTCCAGCCGGAAACGAGATCATACCCCTCTTCCCTGATCATCCTGATCATTTCCGGAATTTCCTCAGGGCTATCCTGAAGGTCTGCATCCATAGTGACCACTATATCACCTCTTGCAGCTTCAAATCCGGTATAAAGCGCTGCTGACTTACCGTAGTTACGACGGAATGAGATGCCTCTTACCCCGGGGTGACTCTTCTTGAGTTCCTCAATAACCTGCCAGGAGTTATCGGTACTGCCATCATCAACCATGATGATTTCATATTTCAATTGCTCGGAAGCCAGGGCTCTGCCAATCCAAGATACAAGTTCGGGTAGGGATTCGGCTTCATTGAAAAGTGATATAACGATAGAAAGGTCCATATCTCAAATTGTATTGTCGTCGTCGGTAAAAATATTCTTGGGAGTAATGGAACGCGCAATTATTGCAGAAATGATCAGACCTAATATGAAATTCCAGAAAAAGGTAGCTATGCAAGAGTACCTTGCAAAATTATCCTCCAACTTGAGCATCATATCTGTCATATTGCCCGGAAGCGATGCAAATTCAGGTGCGGAGTAAAACGCCTCAAACATTTCCGTCACCATTTCCGGAAAAAGGAAGGTGTACATAAAAAAGGTGTATACTGCACAGATAAGTGAAGAAAAGAGACATATTCTCACTCCCTGTCTGAAAACGGGACTCTGCGACTCAGCCTTCAGAAATTTTTTCATAAAAAAATAGAGCAGCCATATGGAGCCGACAAACTTCACCAGCCAGAAAAGAAACTTTAGTGCAGCATTCTCGAAAAGAGCGTTGAACGAAATTAAAACCACCGTAACCAGAGCAAGGAAGAGTCCGTCACGGGCCGCTTCGCTCCAATGTGAAATAGTCGTTGATTTGGGTGCCATGTCTCTGTTATTCAGTATAAATTATTGCTATTAAGGTTGCAAAGATACGAAATAAAATCTTACCTTTGCGGGTTGAAACAGAAAATTGAACAATAACACATATCATGATCAAAATAACTTTTCCTGACGGCAGTGTCAAAGAGTATCCCAAAGGAACCACTCCCTACCGGATAGCTGAGAGCATTAGTCCCAGACTAGCCGCCGACATCCTGGTTGCCACAGTCAACGGTTCGATACACGACCTTGAAAGACCGATTGTCGAAGATGCCACCATCAAACTCCACAAATGGGAAGATCAGGAGGCAAAAAGCACATTCTGGCACTCATCAAGCCATCTTATGGCTGAGGCTCTCGAGATACTCTATCCCGGTGTCAAGTTTGGCATAGGTCCCTCTATCGAGAACGGTTTCTACTATGACGTGGACCTGGGAGAGAGACAAATAGTGGAGGCTGACCTGGCAAAGATAGAGAAAAAGATGATTGAACTTGCCCAGCAGAAGGAGCGCTTCACCAGAATCGATATATCAAAAGCCGAGGCGATGGCCAAATATAGCGCCAAGGGCGATGAATACAAATGCGAGCTCATAGGTGACTTGGAAGATGGCACCATCACTTTCTACACCAACGGTGTCTTTACTGACCTTTGCCGTGGCCCTCACTTGAGGGACACATCCGTAATTAAGGCAGTGAAACTTACCACCATTGCAGGTGCTTACTGGAGAGGAGACGAGAAGAACAAAATGCTCACCCGCATCTACGGTATCACTTTCCCCAAGAAATCACTACTCGACGAATATCTCATAATGCTAGAAGAGGCCAAAAAGAGAGACCACCGCAAACTTGGAAGAGAGCTCGAACTCTTTGCATTTTCCTCTAAAGTGGGTCAGGGTTTACCCTTGTGGCTTCCCCGTGGCGCAGCTTTAAGAGAACAGCTGGAGATGTTCCTTAAAAAGGTGCAGAAGGAGCACGGCTACCTGCCGGTGATTACTCCACATATCGGCCAAAAGGAGCTCTATGTAACATCAGGGCACTACGCAAAGTATGGCCAGGACTCATTCCGTCCCATCAGTACACCTCAGGAGGGTGAAGAGTTCCTTCTCAAACCAATGAACTGTCCCCATCACTGCGAGATATATAAGACCAAACCCCGTTCGTACAAGGATCTCCCCTTGCGCCTTGCTGAGTTCGGAACAGTCTATCGCTATGAGCAAAGCGGTGAACTCCATGGCTTAACACGCGTACGTGGCTTCACACAGGATGACGCGCACATATTCTGCCGCGAAGACCAAATAAAGGAAGAGTTCTGCAAGGTAATTGATATTGTACTATACATATTCAAAACCCTTGATTTCAAGGACTTTACCGTTCAGATTTCTCTCCGCGATCCCAACAATCACGAAAAATATATCGGCACCGACGAAAACTGGGAAAGGGCGGAGAGCGCCATCATCGAAGCTACTAAAGAAAGAGGGCTCGAAACGACTGTAGAGCTTGGCGAAGCTGCCTTTTATGGTCCTAAACTCGACTTTATGGTTAGGGATGCCATCGGGCGAAAGTGGCAATTAGGTACCATCCAGGTGGACTACAACCTCCCCGAACGCTTCGAACTTGAGTATGTGGGCAGCGATGACAAGAAATACCGCCCCATTATGATCCATCGTGCTCCCTTCGGCTCCATGGAGAGATTTGTCGCCGTTCTCATTGAACACACCGGCGGAAAGTTTCCTTTGTGGCTCGCTCCCGACCAGGTTATTGTGCTGCCTGTCAGCGAAAAATACAACGATTTTGCAAAAAAAGTTTGTGAATTGCTTAATAATTCCGATATTCGCAGCTCCATAGACGATCGTAACGAAACCATCGGCAAGAGGATACGCGAAAATGAGATTAAGCGTATTCCCTATTTGTTGGTGGTTGGAGAGAAGGAAGAGTCAACAAATTGTGTTTCCGTAAGGAAGCAAGGAGAAGGTGATAAAGGCTCGATGACAATAGAAGAATTCGTTACTTTCATAAAAGAGGAAATCGAGCAACAGCTCAGTTAACCATATATTAACTAATTATAGGAGGATAACACTATAGCGACAAACTACAAACCACCGAAGCCCAAACCATCATACAAAGGTCCGAGACAGCCTGATCGCAGATTGCCTCGCAGCCGCCAGGAAGAGGGCTTAAGGATCAACGAAGCCATCACTGCACAACGCGTAAGAGTTGTAGGGGATAACATTCCTGAGCAGGGCATATATTCGCTTTCACAGGCTTTGGATATGGCTCAATCACAAGAGCTTGATCTGGTTGAGATTTCGCCTAATGCCGATCCTCCCGTATGCAAGATACTGGATTACCAGAAATATCTGTATCAACAGAAGAAAAGGGCGAAGGAACAAAAGGCAAATGCTGCCAAAATTGTGATTAAGGAGATTAGGTTCGGCCCCAACACTGATGAGCACGATTTCCAGTTTAAGTTGAACCACGCAAAGAATTTCCTCTCCGAGGGATCAAAGGTCAAGGCCTATGTCTTTTTTAGAGGACGTTCGATACTCTTCTCCGACCAGGGTGAGAAACTCCTTCTAAGATTTGCACTGGAACTCGAAGAGTACGGAAAGGCAGAACAGATGCCCAAGTTGGAGGGAAAAAGGATGATAATGATGATTGCCCCCATTAAAAAGAAATAATTTTTTAAAAAACCATATTAAAACAAGTTAAAACATTTAACTATGCCAAAAATCAAGACCAACTCCGGTACAAAGAAGCGTTTCACGCTCACCGGTTCTGGAAAAATAAAAAGAAAACATGCTTACAAGAGTCATATTCTGACAAAGAAGACCAAGAAGCAAAAAAGAAGACTCACTCAGTTCGGTTTAGTTGACAAAGCCGATGAGAAGAGAGTGAAACTCTTGTTAGTAAAGTAATTGATTGATGTTTAACCCGGATGCCCAGCTTGTACAAGTCTCATAATGAGCGCTGGCTTCCAAAACCAAAATTTCATTTATGCCAAGATCGGTTAACTCGGTAGCTTCAAGAGCACGCCGTAAGAAAATTTTAAAGCAAACTCGCGGTAACTTTCTCGCAAGAAAGAATGTTTGGACCGTAGCCAAAAATACCTATGAAAAAGGTTTGACCTACGCATATCGTGACCGCAAAACCAAAAAACGCAACTTCCGTTCCCTTTGGATTGTACGTATCAATGCAGCTGCACGTCAGCATGGCATGAGCTACTCCGAGTTTATGGGCAAACTCGCAAAGCAGAATGTTGGCCTCAACCGCAAGGTTCTCGCCGACCTCGCCATGAACAATCCTAAGGCATTCGAAGCTATTGTAAATTCTGTAAAATAGTTCTCCTTGACCTTTAAGGAAATATATGGGAACAAGTGGGTACGGTTCGGTTTCTGGGCCGTACTCTATACTTTGTGGGTTATATGGATCCGCAATTGGTGGTGGTTATTCGGACTTATCGTAGTTTTCGACCTATTTATCACCAAAAAGGTGAAGTGGGCCTTCTGGAAAAAGAAATATAAAGAGGGAGAGAAACGCAATGTACTGCTGGATTGGCTTGACGCCCTCATTTTTGCAGTGATAGTTGTAAGTTTCATCAACATTTTCTTTTTCCAGGCCTTTAAAATTCCCTCCTCCTCAATGGAGAGTTCTCTTATGACAGGAGATTATCTCTTTGTAAGCAAGGTAGCCTACGGACCTAAAATGCCGCAGACACCTGTATCGATGCCTTTCATTCACAATGTTTTCCCCGGAACGCTCAAGAAGAGCTATTCTACCATACTACAATTTGACCATAAACGCATCGCCGGCTTTGGCAATGTCAAACGTGACGATTATGTAGTCTTCTGCTTTCCACACGGCGACACGGTGCTGAGCAAAGCTCCGATAGAGGATTATTACACACATGTGAGGATGAATGGCCGCGATTACACGGTAAAGACCTTTGGACCGCTTATTTCACGCCCCACCGACAAAAAGGATCATTATGTTAAAAGATGCGTTGCCATTGCCGGCGACACTCTCGAAGTTAGAGATGGAGAACTCTTTGTCAATGGGACACCTCAGACGGAATATCCGGGCCTCCAGAGTAGCTATAAAGTTGTTACCAACGGTACTGCCATCAATCCCGTACATCTTAGGGATATCGGCATCAACTCATCTGAAGTGTGGTACGATCCCACTCTACCGGGTTATCCCCAGTTGCCGCTTACAAAGGAAATGCTAGCATCAGTCCGTACGCTGGGCAATGTCGTTTCCGTTACCCCTAATGTAGATGTTTATCCTCCCGACTATCCCGATTCCTACAGAATGCTCTTCCCCTTCGTGGAAAAAGGCTGGACCAGGGATAACTATGGACCCATCTGGATTCCTGCTAAGGGAACCATGGTAAAACTGGATGCAGACAATATCGACTTCTACAGGAGAATCATCGACGTCTATGAGGACAACGATTTTGAAGAAAAAGATGGCCTCTTTTACATAAACGGTGAAGAGACAACCACATACACCTTCAAACAGGACTATTACTTCATGATGGGCGACAACCGCCACAATTCACTCGATTCACGCTACTGGGGATTTGTTCCCGAGGATCATATTGTGGGCCGACCGGCGGTTATCTGGTTTTCCAAGGATAACAACAAGTCTTTCCCCAAGAACATCAGATGGAGAAGAATCTTGAAGTTTATCTGATAATGGCGGTGAAATTTGGTTTTAAGAAGAAAAATCCATACATTTGCAGCCCCAAAAAAGATTATAATATTAAAAATAGATAACAATGGCACGAGTTTGTCAAGTAACAGGAAAGAAAAGGATGATTGGAAACAATGTTTCCCACTCCAAGAGACGCACGAAACGCGAATTCGCTCCCAATCTCAAGACCAAAAAATTCTGGTCTGAGGAAGAGCAGAGATTCATCACCCTCAAAGTATCTTGCAAGGGTATGAAGACCATCTACAAGAACGGTCTCTCCGCTACCATCAAGAAATCACAGGAAAAAGGTTTGATTAAAGTAGTTTAATATTTACAACTATGTCAAAAAAAGCTAAAGGAAATAGAGTACAGGTCATCATGGAGTGTACTGAGCAAAGAGAGAGCGGTGTGCCGGGCATCTCCAGGTATATTACAACAAAAAACAAAAAGAACACTACACAGAGATTGGAGCGCAAGAAATACAATCCCTATCTCAAAAAAGTGACTCTCCATCGTGAAATCAAATAACACACTTATCTTTATATAAATGGCAAAGAAAGCAGTGGCTACATTTGGTAGTAGCCGTCCACAAACAAAAAACTATGTAAAGTGTATCCGTATGGTCAAGTCTGAGCGTACCGGAGCATACGCTTTCCAGGAAGAGCTGTTACCTACTGACCAAGCGAAAGACTTCTTTGAGAAGAAATAAAGTTAAGTAGAGTAAACAGATAAAAAAATGCGACCTAAAAAAGGTCGCATTTTTTGTTATTTCCTTCTTCTAGAAAGGCAGATCGTCAGGGCCATCGGAGATAAGATCGTCCGAAGAAACAAACTGCTCAGATTGTGGAGCCGGCTGTGAAGCGGGCGTCGCTGTCGGTTTTGTGGTAGGTGTCTTCGGTTCGGTCTGTCTTGGAGTGCCTGCAGACTCATCCCAAGCACCCTCTCTGGGCAATGTGTCATCCCTGCGACCGAGAAGCTGGATAGAGTCGGCCAAAATCTCAGTGATGTAGCGTTTCTGTCCGCTGGCATCATCCCAGGAACGGCTTCGAATACGTCCCTCCACATAGATCTGACTCCCTTTTTTGATAAACCTGCCGGCCAAATCAGCCAGCTGTCTCCAAGCGACTATATTGTGCCACTCAGTAATTTCTCTGGTCTCACCGCTACGGTCTTTAAATCTCTCAGTAGTGGCAAGGGAAAATGAGGCAACGGATGCACCACCTTCAAGATGCCTGATTTCAGGATCTCTTCCTACGTTGCCAATAAGTAAAACTTTATTCAGTGCCATAGTTCAAAAATTTTTCTAAATATAGTCTTTTTTGCCGAGACTGGAAAAAATATTTGAGTATAGAAGAGCTTTTTGATTACGCAGTAGGGCCACCTTTTCATCCAAATAATCCGTCAGATTACTCCCTTCTTCCATTTCAAGGCGTGTTCTGAGACGCTCTCGCTTATTATAGATGCTCATCTCGTTGGTCAGACGAAATATTGTGGCTATTGCATGTGTGGGAAATCCCATTGAGATCAGACTGCAGAGCATTACATCATCCTTTGTAAGTAAGGGGTGTTCTTCTTTGAGTCGGGTTATAAGGCCATAATGGCATTTGTCGGCCAGATAGTCCATATCGTAAAAAATATTGCTCTTATCTCTGAGTGTCGTCAGAAAATAAGATCTGACCTTCGAATGGAGCAAAGTGGCATTTTCAGGACTAAGAGAGACGCAGTCCATAATACCTATGACCATCTGCATTACTTTGTTTAGGGTTTTGGAGAGTCTTTCATCATCAGCCCTCTTATTCCTAAGCTGTTGTGATATCTTCTCCCTCAATCTCATCTCTCTACGTTTTATCCGGAAAAGAATGAATAAAAGAATTATTGTTGTTACAACAAAAAAAGACAGTAAGGCACAGACAACCCACTGCCACGCCGCCACATGTGTAGCGGTGATAATTAAAGATTTGGACATTTGTATAAGTTTTAATGGGTTAAGTGTTTTTCGCTCGCTGTCTCAGGACCTCAAAACAGATAACTGCCGCAGAAACGGAGACATTAAGAGAATCGCAGATTCCACCCATTGGGATGCGGATTTTCGCATCTGAACGCTCTTTCCAAAAACTTGAAAGACCCGTATCTTCCCTACCGAATACAATTGCAACAGCTCCTCTCATATCAGTATCATAATAGAGTGAGGCATCCTGTAATTGTGTTATAAGAATAGAAACATTATGAATTTTGAGCCACTTGAAGGCTTCTTCGGATGTACAGCATATACACTGGACACTGAAGCAGGCACCGGTGCTCGCTCGTATTACATTGGGATTGAAAACATCTGCCAAAGGATCACATACCATCACACAATCAGCACCGCAGGCATCCGCAGTTCTGAATATGGCTCCAAGATTGCCCGGTTTCTCAATGGACTCCACTACTATCACAAGCGGGTTGTCGCCGAGAGTAATACTCTCCGCCAGAAGCGGCTTCATCCGCATCAAGGCAATTACCCCCTCAGTGCTGCCGCGATAAGCGATTCTGTCATAAAGATTGACAGATACTTCGAAGAGTTCTACTCCGGCCGTAACTTCAGGTAATTCAACTCTCCCAATATATTCCGGACAATAGAAGATGGATACGGGAACAAATCCCGCTTCGATGGCCCTGTTGAGTTCACGCTGCCCTTCAACCACAAAAAGAGCTTTTTCCCTGCGCTCCCGAGGTTTACTCTGGAGTAGGATGAGCTCTTTTATGCGAGGATTGCGTGCGGAGGTTATCTTCTCTGCCGCCATCAGTTATTCAGTTTTCTTATGGCTTGCCTCCGGCCTCATCTGAGGGAAGAAAATTACCTCCTGAATAGAAGTAGAGTCGGTCATAAGCATAGCAAGGCGATCGATACCCATACCGAGACCCGAAGTGGGCGGCATACCATACTCTAAAGCACGAACAAAATCCAAATCAATGAACATAGCTTCGTCGTCACCCTTCTCCTGGAGTTTAATCTGATCATGGAATCTGTCAAGCTGATCTATAGGGTCATTGAGTTCGCTATATGCATTGGCCACCTCCTTACCGTTTACAAAGAGTTCGAATCTCTCGGTAAGCGCAGGATCCTTCCTATGACGTTTCGTGAGAGGGGACATCTCTACAGGATAATCTGTAATGAAAGTGGGCTGTATCAGATGCTTTTCGCAATATTCGCTGAAGATAGCATCAATCAACTTTCCAACACCCATGGAGGGAGATATGGGAATATTTAGATCGTCACATGTCTTGCGAAGCTGCGCCTCATTCATACCGGAAATATCAACACCGGCGTACTCTTTTATTGCTTCGAGCATAGGAAGACGTCTGTAGGGCTTTTTAAACTCGATCTCATTGCCCCATACATCAAATTTGGTCTTACCATTGAGTGCAATGGCTATCCTCTCAACCAGCTGCTCAACAAACTCCATCATCCAGATATAATCCTTGTATGCAATATAAATCTCCATACAGGTGAACTCCGGATTGTGAGTTCGATCCATACCTTCATTGCGGAAATTTTTTGAAAACTCGTAAACACCGGTGAAACCACCCACAATAAGCCTCTTAAGGTAGAGTTCGTTGGCAATTCTGAGGTAGAGGGGAATATCGAGGGCGTTGTGGTGAGTGACAAAGGGTCTGGCAGCAGCGCCACCGGGAATAGGTTGGAGAATGGGTGTCTCAACTTCGAGATATCCGTGTTCATTGAAGTAATCCCTCATCGTGGAAACGATTTTAGTCCTCTTGATAAAAGTATCCCTTACATGAGGATTGACTATAAGATCCACATACCTCATTCGGTAACGAAGCTCCGGATCAGAGAATGCATCATACAACTCTCCCTCTTTCTCTTTTACTATTGGAAGTACACGAAGAGTTTTGCTGAGCAATTTGAGAGATTTCGCATGGACCGAAAGTTGTCCTGTCTGTGTAATAAATGCGAAACCCTTGATACCGATGATGTCACCGATATCCAAAAGTTTCTTGAAAACGGTATTGTAAAGGGTCTTATCCTCACCTTCGCAGATTTCGTCACGTTTTATATAGACCTGAATCTTTCCATGCTCATCCTGAAGCTCCACAAATGAAGCAGCGCCCATAATGCGACGGCTCATTATCCTCCCTGCGATGGATATGTCATTGAAATTGCCTTTGTCTGCATCATAGCCCTCCTTAATCTCTTTTGAAGTGGCATTGACGGGAAATTCCTCGGCAGGATAGGGGTCTATGCCCAAGTCCTTCAATTGTTGCAGAGCAGCTCGGCGATTCAATTCCTGTTCGTTGAGATCTGTCATTTCCATAATGTAAATCTGTCAGTTAAGTATTCCTTATTTTATATCTGGCAAAAATACGAATATTTATGGATAAAGGCATAAAAATTGTGTATCTTTGTAAAATTGCAGAAATCAATATGAGCATTGAGAAAAAATGGATAGTGATGGAGCCGGGTAATCCGGCTCTTGTACGCCAACTCACACAGGAGCTGGGTATTGATTCTGTATTGGCCAATCTATTGGTCCAAAGAGGTATCGACACTTTTGCCAAGGCAAGGGAATTTTTCCGTCCCGACCTTTCAAAGCTACATGATCCCTTTTTAATGAAGGATATGGATAAGGCGGTCGAACGTCTTCATAAGGCAGTTGTAAAGAGAGAAACCATCCTGATATACGGAGACTATGATGTGGATGGTACCACAGCGGTAGCTCTGGTCTATTCATTTATAAAGTGCCTCACCAACCGCGTGGAATACTACATTCCCGACAGATATGATGAAGGTTACGGCATTTCCTACAAGGGCATAGATACTGCACGGGACCACAATTGCACCCTGATCATAGCACTGGACTGCGGGATCAAAGCTATCGAAAAAGTTAACTACGCCAAAAGTTTGGGTATAGATATGATTATCTGCGACCACCACCTTCCGGACGAGAAACTTCCCGATGCCGTGGCAGTGCTCGACCCCAAGCGGCAGGATTGCAACTACCCCTTCGATGACCTTTCCGGCTGTGGAGTAGGCTTCAAGTTGGTCCAGGGCTACGCCCAAAAACATGATATCCCTTTTGAAAATATAGTTTCGCTGCTTGATCTTCTGGTGGTCAGCATCGCTTCCGACCTGGTCTCCGTCACCGGAGAAAACCGCGTGTTGGCATACTACGGACTCAAGCAACTAAATGAAAACCCTCGTGAGGGTCTGCAAACTATCATCAAACTCTCCGGACTCGAAAAACACCGCATTACCATTGACGAAATAGTCTTCAAAATAGGTCCCCGCATCAATGCGGCGGGCAGGATGGAGTCGGGTAAAACTGCAGTGGATATGCTCACCTCCAGGGATGAAGATGAATCAAAGGAGATCGGAGCGGCCATTAATGCCCACAACAACGACCGTAAGAAAGTTGACCGCGAGATTACCGAAGAGGCGCTTAAAATGGTGAAGAGCCTCCCCGGTTTCGAAAACAAAAAATCCACAGTGGTGTACAACCCCTCCTGGCACAAGGGAGTCGTCGGTATCGTGGCATCCCGCCTTGTGGAGGCCTACTACCGTCCAACCATCGTACTCACCCAGTCGAATGGATTAATCACCGGCTCTGCACGCTCCATCCAGGGCTTTGACCTTTATGAAGCCATCGAATCCTGTTCCGACCTTCTGGAGAACTTCGGAGGACATATGTATGCTGCAGGCCTAACCCTCAAGGAGGAAAATCTTCAGATATTCACCGAGCGTTTCGAGAACTACGTGGCCTCCAAAATCGACGATGTAATATTGACACCGATTATCAATATCGACTCATATCTGGACTTTAAGCAGATAACACCCAAGTTTTTCAGATTGCTCAAGCAATTCCAGCCCTTCGGTCCCGGCAATCTCTCTCCTGTTTTCATTACTGAAAATGTCTACGACAACGGCAATGGACGCAGGGTTGGCTCTGCTGAAGCGGGTATGAAACATCTCAAACTGGAACTCATCCAGGAAGACGAACCTTACAGATATATTTCGGCGATCGCCTTTAACCTTTCTGAAAATTTCGAACATATCCAGGGCGGCAACCCCGTGGATATCTGCTATTCCATTGCTGAAAATTACTACCGGGGCATCGCCAACATCCAGCTCCGCGTTAAGGATATAAAGGAAAAAGAGTTGTTCTGATTAACACTCAGACAGTTTTTAAACTCTTTCGCAACTGCGAAAGAACGACTCCGGAAATGGCAATTGCAAGGGCGAAAATCTGCATTGTCGTAAAACTCTCTTGTCCCATAAAGTATGCAACTACCGCTGAAACCGCAGGAATCATAGCGGAAAATATAGAGGCCCTGGTCATCCCAAGACCTTCGATTGCTTTTGTGTAGAGCACAAAAGAGAGGGAAGAGCAAAGTACGGCAAGTGCAATTACGGACTTTAGCACATCAAATGAGAGATATTCAGGCCTCCATTGGGGCAGACCCCAGATCATAAAGGGTATGAAGAATAAAATCGCACCGACAAGAAACTGCCAAGTGGTGATAGTGATGGCATTGTAGGTACTTGTGAGTCGTTTACAAATGGAAGAGTAACCCACTGCGCCTGCAACGGCAAGAAACAGAAAGAGTATTCCGTAGTAATTCTCCGAAGAAATAGTGCCATTCCATACAAAAAGGACTATTCCCAAAACAGCGGCAATTATACCGGCTACATTGAGTCGGGATAGAGATTCGTTGAATAACAACCTGCCCATGATCATTGTAAAAATGGGAATTGTGGCAATTATTACAGCCGAAAGAGTAGCCGAACCGGTGATTTTCAAACCATAGGATTCTCCTATAAAATAGATGAAGGGTTCGAAAAATGCCAGCAGAAACATCCACTTCATATCCTTGCGTGCCACCTTTTGCAAAGTACGGGTAATCGTGGAAAAGAGAAGCATTATGACTCCCGAAAGCAGCATCCTCATAAATATGAATATAAAGATCGGCACTCCCATTGCAATGAGATCGTTGGTCCATATAAAGGAGAATCCCCACAAGATAGTGGCGGTTATAATGGATATATAGAGAGGAAGTTTGCTTTTGGCCCTATTCATCGAAAGAGAGTGGTAATGAGGAGTTCCGACCGGTAAGCCGTGAATTGCGCACCACCGGAACGCCGTTGACAAGAGTATGCACAACTGTTGAACTGAATCCGGTAAAAGGCGACCATCCGCATCTGCAAACGGTTGATGCGTCAGAGGGCCTACCAGGGTCAACTATAGTAATATCCGCAAAGTACCCCTCACGGAGATATCCTCTGCGGGAGATATTGAAGCAATCTGCGGGAGAGTGGCACATCAACCTCACCACGTCGGTAAGTGCAAAAACACCCTGACGTGAAAGTTCGAGCATAGCCCGAAGAGAATGTTGTACCAATGGAATGCCGGAGGGCGACTGCAAATATGGAGCCTCTTTCTCTGATAATAAGTGCGGTGCATGATCAGTCGCTACTACCGATATCACCCCTTCACGTGCCGCCCGGCGGAGCGCCTCTCGGTCGGAGGAGCTCTTGATGGCGGGATTGCATTTTATAAGAGAGCCATATTTCTCATAGTCATGATCACAAAACCAGAGATGATGCACGCATACCTCACCGGTAATACGATCACACTTTACCCTTGCTTCTCGGAGCAACTCCACCTCTTCGGCAGTACTGATATGAAGTATGTGCAGACGTGAGAAATGTTTAAGTGCCAGAGCGATGGCTTTACGGGTGGAGGTTATACAGGCCTCTCGACTGCGTATCTGCGGATGCATCTCAAATGGTAGCTCATCGCCGAAACGTTCACGGGCCATAGCGGTATTTGCGAGGATTATGGATTCCTCTTCGCAATGGGTTGCAATGAGCACGGGCGCTTTCGAAAATATAGCCTCCAGCGTGTCAGGATTATCCACCAGCATATTTCCGGTGGAAGAGCCCATAAAGACCTTGATACCACAGACATTTCGCGGATCAGTCGCAAGTAGCTCAGGGAGATTGTCGTTGGATGCTCCGATATAAAATGAATAATTTGCAAGAGAGTCCTCCGCTGCCTTGGCAAACTTATTTGCAAGCAATTCCTGAGAGCATACCGGAGGATTATTGTTAGGCATATCCATATAGGAAGTAACGCCTCCCAGTACTGCAGCAGCGCTTTCAGTAGCAATGCTGCCCTTATGTTCCGCTCCCGGTTCGCGAAAATGCACCTGATCATCTATGACTCCTGGAAGAATGAGCATTCCGGAAGCATCAATTACTTCCTTAGCCCGTTCCCGCAAGTGTGGAAAGTCTGCCGGATCCTTTGTTATCGCACTTATGAGGCCATTTTCAACAAAGAGGCCACCTGTAAAAGAGAGCCCCTCGTTGATGATTGTACCATTTTCAATAAAAATGCTCATTTAAATAATTGCATCTTATGCCTTGGGAGCAGCTTTGATCTTGCGGAATCTTAGCCTGATTACACCCCAGAAGGCTTCGCCAAAAATACCGCTGCTCATTTTGGAAGTACCTTCGGTACGGTCCACAAAAATAATGGGAACCTCAACGATCTTGAATCCGAGCTTGTAGGTGTTATATTTCATCTCAATCTGAAATCCGTAACCTTTCATCCTTATATTTGAGAAATCGATCGTTTCGAGCACCTTACGACGATAACATTTAAAACCTGCCGTGGTGTCATAAACCCTCATTCCAAGTACCGTACGGACATAAGTAGATGCGTAATAGGACATTATAACCCTACCGATAGGCCAGTTTACAACACTGATACCGTTGCAGTAACGTGACCCGATGGCCAGATCGGCACCATCCTCATGACAAGCCTTGTAAAGACGCACCAGATCTTTGGGAGGATGTGAAAAGTCGGCATCCATCTCGAAAATATAATCATATTTATTCTCGATAGCCCATTTAAAACCCGTAATGTAGGCTGTACCAAGCCCCTGTTTACCAGCCCGCTCAATAATGAAAAGCGAGTCGGGAAACTCACTCTGAAGAGATTTGACAATAGCTGCCGTGCCGTCAGGCGAACCATCATCAATGACAACAATGTGGAAGTCAACCTCCTGTTCTTTGATTGCACGAATAATTTTCTCTATATTCTCCTTTTCATTGTAGGTGGGAATAATAACAACTTGTCGTGTCATAGTCTCTCAAAAATTAAGTGTATTATCGTGTAAAGATAGTAAAAAAATCATATTCCTCTCAAGGAAAGACCTATTCTCTGACGCTCCAAATCTACATTCACCACTTTGGCGTGAAGCTGCTGATGCAGTTTGAGTACTTGCGAGGGGTCCTCTACACGCTTATCGCTTATCTGAGAGACATGTATCAGCCCATTTTGCTTGATGCCGATATCCACAAATGCGCCGAAATTGGTGATATTGGTTACAATGCAAGGCAAGATCATACCCACCTTTACATCTTCGATGGAGCGGATTTCGGAAGAGAACTCAAAAACCTTGATAATCGAACGGGGATCCCGACCGGGCTTAGCCAGCTCCTTTACAATATCCTTTAGCGTAGGCTCACCCACCTCCTCGGAAACATATTTTGCAATATCTATAGTGGAGGACAACTGCTCGTTGGAAATGAGATCGGTAAGCGAGACGCCCAAATCGGAGGCCATCTTTTCCACAAGTTCATACCGCTCGGGATGGACAGCCGAATTGTCAAGCGGATTCTCGGCATTTGGAATTCTCATAAAACCGGCACATTGCTCAAAGGCTTTTTCACCGAGTCTGCGCACCTTGAGCAGCTCCCGGCGGCTGCCGAATGCACCGTTTTCATCGCGGTACTCTATAATATTGCCGGCCAGAACGGGACCTATACCTGAAACATAACGCAGAAGGTGCTTGCTGGCGGTATTGAGATTGACTCCGACATTGTTTACACAACTTTCAACCACCGTATCCAGACGCTCCTTGAGCAAAGTCTGGTTGACATCATGCTGGTACTGACCTACTCCGATGGACTTCGGATCAATTTTGACCAGTTCAGCCAAGGGATCCATGAGACGACGGCCTATGGAAACGGCCCCCCTGACAGTAACATCATAATCCGGAAACTCCTCCCTCGCAATCTCAGAGGCCGAATAGACTGAGGCGCCATCTTCGCTGACCGAATAGACTCTCACACCCTTAGGAAGCGCGATTTTCTTGATAAAGGCCTCTGTCTCGCGACCGGCAGTGCCATTACCGATAGCTATAACCTCTATCTTATAAGCTTCCACCAAATGAGAAATCTTTTTCATCGAAGCAATCTTCTCATTGTTGGGAGGATGGGGAAATATGGTATCATTGTACAGCAATACTCCCTGTGCATCGAGGCACACCACCTTGCATCCGGTCCTGAAGCCCGGATCTATGGCAAGGGTGCGCTTCTCACCTACCGGTGGAGCCAGAAGCAACTGACGGAGATTCTCTCCGAAAACACGGATGGAGTCGAGATCCGCCTTTTCTTTAGCTGCAGAGAGGGATTCATTTTCAATCGAAGGATGGAGCAGACGCTTATAGGAATCCTCCACGGCGGCATCCAATAGTTCGCGCACTGAGGGTGAGGGTTTGCTTTTGCCCTGATAAACGCGTCTTGAGATGCGTTCAATTGCGTAATCACTCTTCACATCCACCCTAACTCCCACGATCTCCTCGGAAGAAGCCCTGAGAATGGCAAGCAGACGGTGTGATGGAATCCTGTCGAGGCGTTCCGAAAAGTCAAAGTAATTGCGGTACTTGGATGCCTCCTCACTCTCCTCTTTCCCCTTGGAAACTTTGGTTACCACTCTACCCCATCTGGAATAGAGGTCTCGAAGGTCTGCACGTACATGCTGTGACTCGCTGATCCACTCGGCCATGATATCATTTGCACCAGCGAGAGCCTCTTCCTCTGAAGTCACCTGATCACCGATATACTTTTGCGAGAGACTCTGCGGATCGTCGCATGTGATATTGAATATGGCCTCTGCGAGGGGTTCAAGTCCCTTTTCCTTAGCAATTGACGCTCTTGTGCGTCTTTTTGGACGATAAGGGAGATAAATATCCTCCAGAACTTGAGGGTCAACGAGCGACTCTATCTGTTCGCGAAGTGAGTCAGTGAGCTTTCCCTGCTCCTCAATACTCTTAAGCACAGCTTGTTTGCGTTTTTCGAGTTCTTCAAAACGGAGATACCAATGTCTGATTTCAGCTACCTGGGTCTCGTCCAGAGCACCTGTGCGTTCTTTGCGATATCTGCTGATGAAGGGAATGGTAGCACCCTCCTCGAACAGTGAGATGCAGTTTTCGATTTGCCAAATTTTGACATTCATCGCCTCTGCAATATGGTCGAGATAGAGTCTAGTCATGGGAAACCTGTTGCAATTGCTCTCTGTAGGAAGAGAAAATCTTGGATTTGGAGACAAATCCGAGGTACTTGTTATTCCTGTCAACCACCGGAAGATTCCAGGCCTGAGTAACTTCAAATTTATTCATCACGCTCTCCATTTTTTCATCGTAATAGACCATAGCAGGGGCGTTTTTCATTATGGTGGGTATCTGAACGCTCTCATACTGGCTTTGATCAAACATAATCTTCCTAACATCATCGAGAAAGACTATTCCCTGAAACTGGTTGTAATGATCCACGACCGGGAAAATATTGCGCTTTGAAGTGGCAATCACCTTGACCAGATCTCCCAGAGTACTATTGAAGCCGATTGTAGAAAAATCTGTCTCAATCAGATCCGATGTCTTGAGCAATGTAAGTACGGCCCGATCGCTGTCATGGGTAAGCAAATCTCCCTGCTGTGCAATACGCTTGGTGTAAATTGAATACTGCTCTACCAAACGGATAGTGGCAAATGAGATAGCAGAAGTGAGAATAAGCGGAATCAACAGGTCGTATCCGCCGGTCATCTCCGCAATTAGAAAGATGGCAGTCATGGGTGCCTGCATCACTCCTGCCATCAATCCACCCATACCCACAAGTACAAAGTTTGCCTCAGGAATAACGTGGATTCCGGTAAGATTGATGAACCGGCCAAGTACGAATCCCGCTATGCCTCCTGTAAAAAGAGTCGGACCGAAAGTACCGCCAACCCCTCCTCCTGCATTTGTAAAAGCGGTAGCATATACCTTTACCAGCAAAATTGCCGTGAAAAAGAGGAGTATTGCCCATTTGTTGGCCAAAACACGTTCACCGATGATGCCGCCCGCCATCTCAATGGGATTATTGTTGAGCATCAGGGTGAGGGAGTTGTAACCTTCGCCGTAAAGCGGCGGAAAAAGAAATACCAAAACACCCATAGCGATTGCTCCGATAATCCAGCGATTTATTGGCTTACGCACACGCCTCATCTTATCTTCAACTCTCAGGGAGGTCCTTATGAAATAGAGGGATATTATACCGCAAAATATACCCAGAATAAAATAATAGGGCAGATTACCCATAGAGAAGGTCTCGATGGTGTTTGCAATAGCTACTGCGTCACCCAGGAAAATATATGAAACTACTGTTGCCGTAATTGCAGAAATCAATAGCGGCAGTATGGAAGTCATGGAAATATTGAAAAGCAATATCTCCAGAGTAAAGAGCACTCCGGCCAGCGGAGCCTTGAAAATACCCGCCACAGCACCTGCAGCTCCACATCCGAGCAAGATAGTCATATTCTTATAGGACATGCCCATGCTCCTGCCTACATTAGAGCCTATCGCCGCACCGGTATATACTATAGGTGCCTCGGCACCGACAGAACCGCCAAATCCGATAGTAACCGAACTTGCCATTATCGAAGTCCAGGTATTGTGAGGTTTTATGCGTGACTCATTGCGTGAAATGGAGAGCAGAACCTTGGTGACTCCGTGACTGATATCTTCCTTGACAAAAAATCGGACAAAAAGGAATGAAAGCAACATTCCTATGCCGGGATAGATGAGATAAAGGTATGCATCGGAGGGTTTTGTAAACCAAAAGGTTAAACCGTGATGGATCCATTTAATCAAAGTCTTGAGCAATACGGCAGCAAAGCCGCACCCAAGTCCCACTACAAATGAGAGCAACACCAATTGTGTGCGCTCAGGTATGGCCGAAAAGCCCTTTTTAATTCTGGAAAATATTTTCACCTATTTATTTTAATCAAAGAGAGCAACCTTTCGGGCCACTCTCTATATGTTTGCTATTAGCCATTGGCCGTTGGCTCTTGGCTTTCCTATTGGCCGATAGCTGTTGGCTTATTTATAATTACTCATAACTCCCCCGCTAAATACTCCTCACTCCCTATTCTGAACTCCCAACTACCCTACTACACACTACACACTACTCCTCCCCTTCGTCTGAACCCTGGTCATCTGCAAAGTCCTCGTCACTTGCGGGGAATCCGTCATCACCCGAATCATCGTCATCGTCATCGTTGTCATCCTTGAAAAGGCCATTCTGCACATCTTCATAATCATCCACCTTCACCTTAATCTTCACAAGATAAATGGCATCAGGGATTTCAACGGAAACAGCATGAAAAGAGGTACCGTCCGGTTTGACAACCTTGAAGATATCACCCATATAATCTGCATATCCATGAGGATATTTCTCCTTGAATGCTTCCGCGAGTTCGGGAGACATATTTTCATAGCTAATTACAGCTCTTTTTTTGTTAGTGCCTATCATAAAGTGATTCGAATAATATATATATGTGCAATATTAGGAGATTTTTTTCAAATACAAATGTAATTCACATTATTTCTTGAAAAAAAATGATTTTTGTCTCTGTTTTCTCCTTGGATTGCGCTCAACGAAGAGAGGTTTCTCTGTTTTAGGGTCTATTCCGGTATAAAACATTACCGAAGAACGTGTCATAGGAGTAGGAGTAAAATCCTGAACTTGTTCCATAAATAGATTTTTCAGGTGAGGATTGCGTGAAAGACTTTCCATATCCTCCATCCTGCATCCGGGATGACCGGAGATAAAGTAGGGTACAAGCTGATATTTCAGCCCTTTGCGGCGACAGATATCGTCAAACTCCCGTCTCAACCTTTCAAAAAGTTTGAAAGAGGGTTTGCCCATTATCCGAAGCACATGGTCGCAGGTATGCTCGGGAGCCACTTTCAAGCGACCTGAAGTGTGTTTTGTAACCAATTGTTCCAGATAGGGCTTTGACGTATCATCCAGATAACCATCTTTGTCGAGGAAGAGGTCATATCTTATACCGCTGCCGATATAGGCATTTTCGATACCTGGAACTTTGAGGACTTTTTCGTATAACGAAAGCAATTCCTTATGCGAGGTCTCCATATTCTTGCACCGCGAAGGAAAGAGACAGGAGTGCCGTTGACATCCGGCACATAGCGAACGGTCGCGTCCCTTCATACGATACATATTAGCCGTAGGAGCACCCAGATCAGTGATATTACCTTTGAATCCGGGCATTGCTGCGAGAGCTTCTACCTCTGCAAGTATCGACTCAGGGGTCCTGGACTGTATGAATTTGCCCTGGTGAGCTGCCAGAGTGCAGAAATTGCAGCCTCCGAAGCAGCCACGGTGAGTTGTCAACGAATGCTTTATCATCTCATATGCAGGAATATGCTTGTCCCTGTACCTGGGATGAGGCATTTTGGTAAAGGGCAGCGCATAGATTGCATCCATTTCCTGCTCAGTGGCAGGAGGATAAGGGGGATTGATGCATACATAGCGCTCTCCACATTTCTCCACCAGTATCTGCGGTTCCATACTATTTGCCTGATCCTCGATTATGTTGAAATTAGCAGCGAACTTCCGTTTTTCAGCCTTACAATTTTCAAATGATTCCAGAGCAATGTGTTCTGTCAAGGGTTCTGTGTCGGAGAGATATCCTACCTGAAGGATGGATTGCAGTGCCCGGAGAGGCGCACCACCGGCGAGAGTATCCGCTATGGCACAAATTGGCCTCTCCCCCATTCCATAAACCAGCAGATCGGCACCGCTTTCAACCAGAATAGAGGGCTTGAGCATATCCTGCCAGTAATCATAATGTGTCAAACGGCGCAAAGAGGCCTCTATACCTCCTATCACCACCGGTATATGCGGAAAGAGCTCCTTGAGAATTCGGGTATATACGGTTACCGCATAATCGGGTCTGAAAGAAGCTTTACCACCGGGAGTATAAGCATCATTGCTGCGCAGACGTTTAGCAGCGGTATAGTGGTTGACCATGGAATCCATCGCTCCGGAGGAGACTCCGAAAAAGAGCTTTGGCTCCCCCAGTTTTCTGAAATCCCTCAAATCATCCCTCCAATTGGGCTGCGGAACTACCGCTACACGGTATCCCGCATTTTCCAGTACTCTCGCGATGACGGCAGTACCAAAAGCAGGATGGTCAATAAACGCGTCTCCGGTAAACAGGATTATATCGGGAGCATCCCAGCCGAGGGCTTTGATCTCTTTCTGTGTTGTGGGAATCATCACATCCTCTCAGGCAACGAAATCCCGAGAATGCCCATCGCCTTAACAAGAACCTGCGCAATGATGGATATCAGATAGAGGCGCTGGGCACGTGTATCTGAATCCTCTTCCCTCAAAATAGAGGTGTCGTGATAGTACTGGTTGAACTCCTTTGCCAGATCATAGGCATAATTGGCAATAATGGCAGGAGAATGTGCTTCCCCACCTTCCCTTATCTTATCAGGATAAGTGCTCAACAATTGAACGATAATCTCTTCCTTGGGAAGGAGTAAAACTCCGGTCATTGAAGGAGCCATACCCTGCTCCGCAGCTTTCCTGAGTATGGATTTTATGCGAGCATGGGTGTACTGAATAAATGGCCCTGTATTGCCGTTGAAATCAATCGATTCCTTAGGGTCAAAGACCATTGTCTTTTTGGGGTCCACCTTGATGATGAAATATTTCAGGGCTCCCAAACTGATCATCCTAAAAAGAGCATCCTGCTCCTCGTCGCTCATATCCTCAATTTTACCCAATTCAAGAGAAGTCTCCCTGGCAGTATTATACATACTCTCGAGAAGGTCATCAGCATCCACAACCGTGCCTTCCCGTGATTTCATTTTACCCTCCGGCAGTTCCACCATACCATAAGAGAGATGGTAAATGGAGTCAGACCACTCAAATCCCAACTTTTTGAGAATGAGTTTGAGAACCTGGAAATGATAATTCTGCTCGTTACCGACCACATATATGTGCTCATCAAAGCCATATTCATCATATCTCTGATGTGCCGTACCTATGTCCTGTGTCATATAGACCGAGGTTCCGTCACTTCTGAGGAGAAGTTTCTTATCAAGTCCCTCTTCAGTGAGGTCGCACCATATGGAACCATCTTCCTGCTTTTCGAAAATACCCTTTTCCAGTCCTTCGAGGACAAGGGATTTACCCAGAAGGTAGGTCTCTGATTCGTAGTAGGTCTTATCGAATTCTATACCGAGATTGCGGTAGGTAACATCAAATCCCTCATAAACCCAACCATTCATTCTTTTCCAGAGATCAACGATCTCTTTGTCTCCACGTTCCCATTTTAGAAGCATCTCCTGTGCCTCTTTGAGTACGCCGGCCTTTTTTTCGGCCTCATCTTTTTCTATACCTTCCCGCTCCATTATCTCCTTCACCTCAGCGGTAAGCATGTCGTTGAATTTCACATAATAATCGCCCACGAGATGGTCTCCTTTGCGTCCGGTGGAGGCAGGAGTTTCACCGTGGCCTTCTTTGAGCCAGGCAAGCATCGATTTACAGATATGTATTCCTCTGTCATTGACAAGGTTGACCTTTACGATATTATGTCCGTTTGCAGCCAGAAGCTGTGAAACGGACCATCCGAGAAGATTATTGCGAATGTGGCCCAGATGAAGCGGCTTGTTGGTGTTGGGTGAAGAAAACTCCACCATCACGGTCTTTCCTGTAGAGGGCAACCGGCCATAATCTTCATTTTCACCTATGGATTTGAGAACGCCCGCCCAGAAAGAGGGAGCGAGTTTTATATTGAGAAAACCCTTGATGACATTAAACGAATCCACATTGGGATAGTGCTTCTCAAGATATGTTCCTATCTCCTGTGCCGTAGCTTCAGGTGCTTTTTTACTCATTTTGAGCAGCGGAAATACGACGAGGGTATAGTCGCCTTCAAACTCTTTCCTGGTTGCCTGTACCTGGATCTCCGATTGGGGGAGTTCAACACTATACAGTGATTTGAGTCCCCCTTTTATCGCTTCTTGTAAAAAATCTGTCGGATTCATTTCGTTTTAGTTGCTTGCTTGAGTTTTTTCTCTTTTTTATTTGCTGCAAAATAGATCTTCATCTCCTTTTTGGCTTTTGGAGCCAACATAAACAGGGTGAACATCGTCGGGAATGCCATCAAAGCGTAAGCCGTATCAATGAGACTCACAGCCGCCTTGAGCGGAATCATTGCCGACACAATCAACATGAGAAGGAAAAAAATGTTGTAGTATTTTGCATATTGAGCACCGAAAAGAAATCCGGTGCATTTTTGTCCATAATAAGAGTAGGAGAACATAGTGCTGAAGGCAAACATCAACACCATTACAAATAGGAGGTAGCCACCTACGGCAGGAATCGAAGCATTGAAGGCATTAATGGCAAACTTAAGACCCTCCATCGAACTCATTCCCGATCCTGCGGGCATGATCGAAGGATCAATTCTCACACCGATCAGGATAGCTAAAGCTGTAAGTGTGCATACAAGACCGGAATCAATTGAGGGTCCGATCATTGCCACAAGACCTTCACGCACAGGTTCGTTATTTTTAGAGGCACCATGCATCATGGATGCGGTACCTACTCCGGCCTCGTTGACTAAAGCGGCACGGCGCACACCGGTAAGGGCTATCATTATTATCGAACCGATACCTCCCCCCAGAGCACCTCTCGGGGTGAAGGCTCCGGCGATTATATCCTTAAATACTCCGGGCACATGACCGATATGCCTGATCATGATAAAGAGTACTAGAATAAAATAGAGCCCTACCATCAGGGGAACCAGTTTGGTCGCCACCTTAGAGATCCTTTTGATACCACCTATAATAACACCTGCCACAATTGCCGTTATGATTACTCCTATGATGAATCTCAACAGAAGGGTATTCTGCTCGGGAGCAAAAAAGAGTGAGGTTACAGACTCGGTCAACTGATTGGACTGCATTATACATAATGTGCCTATCAGACCGAATATCGAGAAGAATATAGCAAGCGGTTTCCACTTTTGGCCCAGGCCCGACGTGATCATATACATGGTACCACCCTGCGTTTCACCGGCAGAATCCTTGCCTTTGTACATTACGGCAATGGTACCCTCGAAAAATTTGGTCGCCATACCCGCAATGGAACTTACCCACATCCAGAATATTGATCCAGGGCCTCCCACAGAGATGGCAATAGCGACACCGGCAATATTGCCCATACCGACCGTTGCCGCTATGGCACTGGTCAGCGCCTCGAAGGAACTGATCTGGCCGTCGGCCTTGTCATCCTTGACTCTTAGAGCCTGGATGGCCCGGCCATACCTACGCAGTGGTGTAAATCCTGAATAAAAGAGAAAGAATAAACCGCCTCCTATGAGGAGGAAAAAGAGTGGATATCCACAAATAAAGTCACTAACGACAGTTATGCCGTTGCCAAGTGCATTCCAAAAATTGCTCATGCCTATGACAGAACGCTAGTTGAGTCCTCTATTTTTCAATAACGGCTCTATCCTGGGCTCTCTGCCACGGAAATTGACATAGAGCTTCATAGCCTCGTCAACACCTGGACGCTCGAGAATCTCCTTGCGGAATTTGAGTGCGACTTCGGGATTGAATATATCTCCGGTCTCTACAAATGCCTCGTATGCATCGCAATCGAGCACCTCAGCCCAGATGTAGCTGTAATAACCGGCCGTATAGCCACCACCGAATGTATGATTGAAATAGGGTGAACGATATCTGGAAGGTATTTGAGGCAGCAGTCCTCTTTCTCCGAGAACCTTATTCTCAAAAGTTATCGGCTCGATATCCTCCGGAATGCTCTTGAGCACATGGAAGTCCATATCGAGAAACGAAGCCGCCAGATATTCAACAGTAACAAATCCCTGTCCATACTTACCTGCCTTGTCCAGCTTTTCAATAAGTTCTGCGGGTATTACCTCACCGGTCTCATAGTGCTTTGCATACTCCTTAAGCATCTCGGGCTCAAACACCCAGTGCTCCATTATCTGCGAAGGAAGCTCTACAAAGTCGCGTGTCATACGACCCAGCCCTTTGTATCTCACATCACAAAGGAGCGATGCCAGAGCGTGACCGAACTCATGGAAGAAAGTATTGGTCTCATCAGTGCTCAAAAGAGCCGGCTTGTCACCTGAAGGACGGGTAAAGTTGCCCACTATGGTCACTAGAGGAAGTACCCTCTGACCATCTTTATAGTATTGTGAGCGGAATCCGCCGCACCATGCACCACCACGTTTCTCACCCGGACGGGAGAACATATCCATGAATAAAACACCCAAAGTGGTACCGTCAGCCTCTTTACACTCAAATGCCACAGCCTCAGGATGAGGTAGAGGCACATTGTCCAGTTGTTCGAAAGTGATTCCAAAAAGTTTGTTGGCAACAAAGAAGATACCTTCACGTACATTTTCAAGTTTGAAATAGGGGCGCAATTCTTCATCGGAGATATTGTATTTGCTCTGCATTGATTTCTCGAAATAGTATCTCCAGTCGGCTGCTACGACATCAGTGATGCCATCTTTTGCTGCCAGAGCCTTTATATCTGCAAGCTCGGCTTTTGCTACCGCAAGTGCGGGAGTCCATAGTTGGTTGAGAAGAGAATATACGGCATCAGCGTTCTTCGCCATCCTATCTTCGAGAACATAGGCAGCATAATCCTCATATCCGAGAATATTTGCTTTCTGCAAACGCAGGGAAATGAGATTTTTAATCACTTGATTGTTGTCATACTCGTTGCCGTTGTTGCAGCGGTTCAGATATGCATCAAGCATTTTAATTCTCAATTCACGATTATCGGCAGACTGCAGGAAAGGCATTACACTGGGATTGTCAAGTCCAAAAAGCCAACCCTCCTTTTCAGCCTGCTGCGCACGGGCAGCGGCAGTAGCGATTTGAGCCTCTGAAAGGCCGGCAAGATCCTCTTCGTTTTCTATCAGGAGCGTCCATTCGGTCTCTTTAAGAAGATTCTGTCCGAAAGCGAGCTGATTTGCCGATAATTCGGTGTTTATTTTCTTTAGTTCCTCCTTTTTGTCATCGGGAAGATTGGCACCGTTACGGGCAAAGCCCTTATAGGTCTCTGTCAAAAGACGCATCTGGTCTTCTTCCAGACCCAGACTATCTCTGTTGTCATATACTTCTTTTATCCTTGCAAAAAGTGCCTCGTTTAAGTTGATCTCATTGTAGTGGGCACTTGTCAAAGGCGAAAGTTCCCTTGCGATTTCCTTGATCTGATCGTTGGATTTCACACCTGACGCGCTGCCAAATACAGCGGACACTTTGCTGAGCAGTTCACCGGAATTGCTATACGCAACTATAGTGTTCTCAAAGGTTGCAGGCTCGGGATTGGATGTAATTGCATCAATCTCAGCGGAGTGCACCTCCATTGCCTTAATATATGCGGGTAGATAATGTTCGGGACGTACCTGCTCGAATGGAGGTATCTCAAATGGTGTGTTCCAATCGCTTAGAAGCGGATTAGTCTCTGTACATGCAGTCATCATAAGTACTGCTAAAAAAGGTAATATAAGTTTTTTCATTGTTATGGTATTTTTTTACTTTTATTCATAGGGGTTATCCGAGATAGCTCTTGAGGAGTTTGCTGCGAGCGCTGTGACGCAGTCTCCTGATAGCTTTTTCTTTTATCTGGCGTACTCTTTCGCGGGTCAGCCCGAAGTGTTCGCCGATTTCCTCCAAAGTCATCTCCTGGCATCCGATACCGAAGAAGTATTTGACGATATCACGCTCTCTTTCGGTAAGTGTGGAGAGAGCCCTTTCAATCTCTTTATTAAGGGATTCGTTTACGAGGCCGCGGTCGGCATTGGGAGAATCGCTGTTGACCAGCACGTCGAGCAGGCTGTTGTCCTCACCATCCACAAAAGGGGCATCCACAGAGACGTGGCGGCCCGATACCCTGAGGGTGTCGGCAATTTTTTCTCTGGGAATATCGAGAATTTCGGAAAGCTCGTCGGGAGAAGGCATGCGCTCGTGCTCCTGTTCAAATTTGGAGAGCGCTTTGTTGATCTTGTTTAGCGAACCCACCTGATTGAGCGGCAGGCGCACAATTCTGGACTGTTCCGCCAGTGCCTGGAGGATCGATTGTCTTATCCACCATACTGCGTATGAAATGAATTTGAAGCCGCGAGTCTCATCAAACTTTTCCGCCGCCTTGATCAAACCGAGGTTGCCCTCATTGATAAGGTCGGGAAGACTGATTCCCTGATTCTGGTACTGCTTGGCTACCGATACCACGAATCTCAGATTGGCTTTGGTGAGCTTTTCAAGTGCCTCAGGGTCGCCTTTTCTGATTCTCTGGGCGAGCTCCACTTCTTCCTCGACGGTAATTAGCTCTTCCCTGCCTATCTCCTGCAGGTATTTGTCGAGCGAAGCACTTTCGCGGTTGGTTATTGATTTGGTAATCTTGAGTTGTCTCATTCAGAAATAATATTGGTTTTAGTAATAATGGTTTGGAACAAAAGGATACACATGCGGATAATATAATTACCGCACGTGTATATTGTACGAATATATTCGGAAAAAGTTACAAAAAAATTGCAACTTTTACAAAGAAACTAGCAATTCAATCTGTTTTCCACCTCTTTTGACAGTAATTACGGCCTGTTCTCCGGGACGCAGACGGTTCATTTGTTCCTGTACCGCAGCCCCATTCCTCACTCTGTTGAGATTTATTTCCGTAATAATATCGCCTACTTTGATACCTCCCTTTTCGGCAGCACTATTTGGCTGCACCTCTGCTACATAGACCCCGTCCATGCTCTCGAGATTAAATTGACGGGCCATACTGTCCGTAATGTCTGTCATCGAAATGCCTAGTAACGCACGGCGCACCTCACCATACCGGATAAAATCCTCGGTGATCTTTCTCACGATATTGACGGGTACTGCAAATGAATAGCCGGCATAAGAGCCGGTAAGTGAGATTATGGAGGTATTGATGCCCACGAGTTCGCCCATCGTATTGATCAGGGCGCCGCCACTATTGCCAGGATTGACTGCGGCATCGGTCTGTATAAAAGACTCCACACGATATTGGCCATCATAATTGGGAAGTGAACGCCCTTTGGCACTGACAATGCCGGCAGTAATAGTAGATCGTAAATCATACGGGCTGCCGATGGCAAGCACCCATTCTCCGAGTCTCAAATTGTCGGAATCACCAAGGGCAATGGCGGGAAGGGAATCTTCATCAATTTTGAGCAGGGCTATATCGGTTGCAGGGTCGGTCCCAACCAGTTTGGCAGGATAGGACTTGTTGTTTTCAAGTGTCACCTCTATCTGATCCGCCCCCGCTATTACATGGTTGTTGGTTACGATATAACCATCCTCGCGTATGATAACACCGGAACCCATACCCACCTGGTCTTTCGGTGTAGCGAAACCGAAAATAAGATCCATTATGGAGGAAGGCATTTTGGCTGCCCTTTTGACAACTTTGACATAAACAACAGTATGGACTGCCGTTTCGGCAGCATCCGAAAAGTCCCCCATTTCTGTCTTTATGACTGTCCGGTGTCCGGTACCCGGAGCTCCCGCAATAGCGGATGATCTCCCTCCATCAGCCTCTGCAGTAGCTGCAGCAAGCTTTGTTTCGACAACCTTGTCTGCCACAAGCCATGAAATCGTAAGCGAAAGAAGTAGAGTAATTAGCAAAAAAAGGGTATTTCGTTTCATAAGTTCTAATTTATTCGAAGTATATTGTAAAATAAACCGAAATATATGCCAAAAAATTATTACATTTGTGGGTCATAAACAAGATTTTGCCAATACGACAATAAGAAATAAAAATATAAAAATTAAGGAATATGAGATTTTCAGTATCAAGTTCAGAACTCTTGCATGGTCTGGTATCTGTATCAAGGGTAATCGCAAACAAACCTTCTTCCAGTATCCTGGAAAATTTTCTTTTTGACCTGAAAGGTAATGCCCTTACAGTCACCGCATCTGATGGAGAGACCACTCTGAAGACGGTCATCGGCATCGACAATGTACAACAGGAGGGAGCATTTGCGGTCCCCGCAAGACGACTGACCGACTATCTAAAAGAGTTCCCCGATCAGCCACTTACATTCTATGGCCACGACAATACCATGGAGATTACCTGGATCAACGGTGAGTCCAAAATACCCTGCTTCAATGCAGATGACTATCCCCAGCTCCCTGCCCTGGGTGAAACTCACGACACTCTGGACATTCCTGCAGAAACTCTACTTAACGGCATCAACAACACAATATATGCTACTGCAGAGGAAGAATTACGTCCCGTGATGAATGGTATTTTCTTCGACCTTGCACCCGAAAGCTCTGCTATGGTGGCATCGGACGCACATAAGCTTATCTGCTTTGACTTCAATGATGCAAAGGTCGCACAACAGTGTTCATTCATCCTCCACAAAAAACCGGCAGCAATTCTTAGAAGCATCCTGCCAAAGAGTGAAGAGAACATTTCCATTGTATTTGACTCAAAAAACGCATACTTCAACTTTGGCACCAATATGCTGGTATGTCGCCTTATTGAAGGAAAATACCCTCAGTACCGCAGCGTAATTCCTCAGAATGACAATAAGCTCATCATTGGCAGGACCGATTTCTTAAACTCTGTAAGACGCATTGCCGTATGTTCCGCACAGGCTTCCAACCAGATTAAACTCAAACTCTCGCTCAACGAAGTGGTTGTGTCCGCACAGGATCTGAGTTTTTCCACATCGGCTTATGAGCGTCTCACCTGCAGTTACGAAGGAGATGAGATGGAAATCGGCTTCAAGGCACAGTTCCTCATCGAAATCCTGACCAATCTCCCCTACACCAATGTGTGTGTGGAGCTTGCAGACCCCTGCAAGGCGGTACTCATCGTTTCGGCAGACGAGACTGATCCTGATGAGAATCTACGTGCACTGCTGATGCCCGTTATGATCAACGTATAGGACCATGGTACTGGATCTTAAAAGGCCTATCCTAGTATTTGACATCGAGAGTACCGGACTTAGCATATCCGAGGACAGGATAGTAGAGATCAGTGTCATCAAGGTTTACCCCGATGGCTCCCGCGAGCATAAGACTCGCAGAATCAACCCCGAGATGCCCATCCCGGAGGAATCTCGTATGATTCACGGTATCAGTGATGAGGATGTAAAAGATTGCCCCACATTCAAACAAATAGCAAGATCGCTTGCCGAATGGATGAGCGGTTGCGATATTGCCGGATTCAACTCCCTCAAATTTGATATTCCCATGCTTGCCGAGGAGTTTCTCAGAGCTGATGTCGAGTTCGATTTCAGGAAGTGCGAGATGATAGATGTGCAAAACATTTTCCACAAAATGGAACCCCGAACCCTGGTAGCAGCATACCGTTTCTACTGTAACAAGGAACTTGATCAGGCACACTCCGCTGAGGGCGACAGTCTTGCTACTCTCGAAGTACTCGAGGCACAGATCAAAAGGTATCCCGATCTCGAGAATAATGTAAAGTTTCTAGCCTCTTTCTCCGAAAGGGGTAAGATTGTGGATTTTGCAGGCAGAATAGCACGCAATTCTTCAGATGAACCGATATTCAATTTCGGCAAACACAAAGGCAAAAGAGTTATCGACGTATTCAAGAGCGAACCGAGTTATTATGACTGGATGATGAAAGGAGAGTTTACACGCGACACTAAGCAGGTAATTACCGACATCTGGATGAAATATAAGGAGAGTGAGCTCAAGAATCTCTTCAGCACGAGATGAACCTGATAGTCATTCCTCACGATTGCGACAATTATTACTTTCGTCCCGACACCACTATGGTACATACGGCGAGGGATTTTTATTGTCCGGATGAAATTACAGTACTTGAGGCGGCCCCTTGTGTCTGCATAAGAATATGCAAATCAGGCAAGGCTATTTCGGAGAGATTTGCCGGACGCTATTATGATGCAGTCGGCTTCGGCGTCACTCTCTATGCAGGCAACATCCTGGCTCAAGATGAACTTTTTTCCCTGACGAGGAGCACATCATTTGATGCCACTACCGTCATTCCAACTCCTCTGGCACCTGCAGAACAGCTGCAAGAACTCTGTCCGGATATTACCAGGGAGCATATCGGCGCATGGATGGCTAAAATATCGCACAACAATCTGCTCCGAATAGGAGATATGCTAATATTTGAACTTGCTCCAAGGAGCGTGGTGGACAAGAGTCAGCCCTTCACGCTGGAGTGGGGTGATAAGGAACTTTTCAGCTTCAATATTTGTTGAGCGGCAGATTCACCGGCAAGGGCTCCCGTAGAGAAGGCAATTTGCAGGTTGTAGCCTCCGGTATCCCCGTCAATATCGATTATTTCTCCTGCAAAGTAGAGATTAGGTTGTTTTTTGGAAGCCATCGTCTTGGCAATGATTTCTTTCTGAGGAATGCCTCCGGCAGTAATCACGGCACGTTCATATCCCGTATAAGATTTTATCTCAAATCTCCACTCCTTTAGCCTATCAGGAAGGTTGGAAACATTAAGATCTTTGTGGTAGTGCAGAAAAGGCGCTACAAGTGCAGCAGGCATCAATCCTCGAAGGAGAGTGCGGAATTGGTTACGCCCAATCTTGTCAGCAGTTGTCCCCATCTGAGTCAAATCCCTTGCGATACGGGCACGTAGTTTTTCCAACGAAAGTGCAGGTTTGAGGTCAAGCACAAGCTCTACCCTCTGTCCCTTAATCAAAGCCCATACCGCCCGTCTGCTAAGGCGAAAACCGAGTGCTCCTTCGATGCCGTTTGAAGTAAAGGTAAGCTCACCGTCCTCCATTTTTATCAGATCCAGATCAATGAAGAGAGAAAGCCCGACGTTGCGCAATTCTATTCCCACCAGATCGGTATCATACATTCTCGGCATCAAAGCCGTTAGTGAGGGGAAAATCTCAGTTACGGAGTGTTCCAAGCTCCTTGCAAAGTCATATCCATCACCGGTAGACCCTGTACCCGGGTAAGAGAGGCCTCCTGTAGCAATAATCAGTGCCGGAGCCGAATATTTCACCATCTCGATACGATCTCCGCGCAAAGAATCCCTCCTGCCGCAAACACAATGGAAAAGAGCATTACTGTAGGAGACATTCAACACCTGCGAAGAACACAGTAAATCGACTCCCAACTCCTGCATCCGCGCAAAAAGCACTTTGGGCACATCCGCTGCACGCATGGAGAGAGGAAAAACTCTATCACCCTGTTCCACCCTAGTAGGTAAGCCTATAGAATTAAAATAATCTATCGTCGCAGCATTACTGAAATTGAAAAATGCCGGCTTGAGAAAATTGGCGGAGGGATGGATATGAGTGGAGAATTCCGACCAGGGTTTTGTGTTGGTCAAATTGCATCTGCCTTTTCCGGTAATGAGAATCTTTTTGCCGCAAATTTCATTTTTCTCGAGAAGAGTGACTTTGCAACCCTTTTCGGCTGCCTTAATGGCAGCCATCATGCCGGCTGCCCCTCCTCCTATCACTATTATATCTCTCATGTCACCTCCTTCCCCACCTGTAGTTTATTACTGGAATACTTCCATTAGGTCACGAATCATGGTCTGCATATCACCGTCAATGCTTTTGTCGTAACTGCGGGAGTTGCAGAGAATAGCTGCGCTCATTCCGGCATTTGTACTGCCCACCCAGATAGTTGCTGTACCTGCAATATTGCCTCCATGCCAGTGTGCACCGGGATAGTATCCGGCAAGACGTCTCCATCCGAGCCCGTACCTTCTCAGGTTAGAGCCGGAATCCGCACTGGGATCTATTTCGGAATTGTACATCAGGTCGAGGGTTTCCGGCTTTAGAATATCGGGAACATCATCCCTGCCATCGATGTGTGCCAGCACCGTCATCATTTGGTTAGTAGAGGCTATAAGACCGCCGCAGGCAGCGATAACCTGCATGGGGTTACCATACCCGTTAGTACCATCCTGAGAATAATAGACACACTCATTGGGCCTGCGTTCATCCCGACCACCGCCTACATGAATATCGGTAACGCCCATCGGCTTAAGAACATCTTCTTTGAGAAATGTTTCATAGGGCTTACCGCTTACAACCTCAACGATACGACCCAGGAATGAGAATCCCACATTGGAATATTCGTAGTTTGTTCCCGGAGTGAATTTAAGTGTCTGATTGTCGAGCACCCACTGAAGAAGTTCGTCAAGAGTCTTACCATTCCTCACAATGTTAAACATAGGATCGATCTGGTCCCTTGTCCATCCCGCCGAATGTTGAAGCAGATGACGCACGGTAATTCTATCCTCCTGACCTTTGATCTTGAATTCTTTTTTGAGAATACCATTTTCACCAAAAACCAAATCATCGATTCCGAGCAGTCCTCTCTCGTAAAGCACCATTATACAGAGAGTTGTAAACTGTTTGGAGATACTCGCCAAACGAAAAAGATGGTCTGGAGTGGTTTTGGTCCTGTTTTCCGACACTGCATAACCATAACCGGTTGAATAGACAACCTTTTCATTTTTCATCACCGAGAAAGATACTCCCGGCACCGAATGTTTGGTCATAAACTGATAGAACCTGGCATCTACAGATGCATTGCCGGTCTTGACATAGACAACATAATCTCTCTTTACATTTCCGGACTCGGACACCACCTGTAAATCAACAATATTTGAGAAGTCATTGATAGTTTGACCACTTATCTGCTTCTGCCCTTTTATGAATACCTCTGCGCCATCGGAAACATAATAGGTTGCCTTTAGTGCAGTAAGATTGGTA
>JAKQLB010000046.1 GCA_029567375.1 Bacteroidota bacterium
AGTAAAAACGGAACCATATCAATTCTAAAGAGCACACGAACAGTGAGAAAGATCAACACAAAGAAACTGCTAAACATAAACCCACTATTCATACAAAAACTGGCTGAAGAGGGGAGACTTGGAGTAACACTAGCGGAAGCAGAAAAGGACATGTCTAAAAATGAGATAGATGAAGTGGCAGATAAAACAGTGACAGCGACATATGAACTATACGTAAAAACACACAACAGGTGATAAACATAAGAGACGCACTAGATTTCCTGGAGCGGGCGAAGTCATCCGCTGAGAATATTGAACGATATGCATATGACTGTGATTTTAGGGAGGCGCGGCTGGTCATATTGGAGCTTATCGCAGAGGTCGAGCGACTGCGATCTCATCACATACAGATAATGGGCAAAATCCGAGCGTGGATTTTAAATGATTGTGCCGAGGTATGCCGGGGATTCGACTGGCGAGATGAAGAAATTAGTCGCCAAAGAGAAGAGATCGCTGCCAAGGATGCCAGGATCAAGGAGCTGGAAGCCGAACGCGATTATTGGCGAGAATTGTTTCAGACTATCCAGGGAGATAGAGATATTCTGACAACACAAAATCTTTATATTGAGAGGCTTGAGGCGGCTTTCCTGGATATGTACCCCCTCTTTGCAGGCGCGACAGATGAGCAGGCCCGCGAGGCGCTGGAGAGAATTAAGGAGGGCGGAAAGGATATGCCATCCTAACCATGTATGTCTAACATGCGGTAATTATCTGACAAAGACTGAATTAGGATACCAGGAGACGAAGCAGGAATGAATAATTTCGATAAACAGACAAATCCACAGGAAGCCGCAATAGTAAACGATCAATCAAATTTTTATGGAAAATATGGAGAAATAGTAGAAGAAACTGACATCGGATACAGAATAAAACTAGATGAATCGACAAGTGTGATATACTTTCTGAAAGAGGAAGTGGAAACATTCGAATAGAAGCACATAAACACGAATCACGCCCTGTCATCATAATCGACTCAAAACTTTCACCACATATATTTTCCATCATAGACAAAGCTACAAGCTACAAGATCAAAAACGCAGAACACATCGA
>JAKQLB010000188.1 GCA_029567375.1 Bacteroidota bacterium
AACTTTCTCAACATCCAAACCAAAGCTTTTTCGCCCGAATCCCCTCGCGCCAACAGCTGGAGGGGTGAGGGCGAAAAAGCTGCCCTTGCACCAACTTATTATTGATCGCCCATTTGTCCATTTTCCGTTGAACCATTACACAACCTCATCAATTCATCGAGAGTAGCGCTTGAGGATAATTATGCAGAAAAGGACTATATAATTGCTGATGTGATTCCCATAATCCTCCGTTTTTAATACACCTTTGACAACCACTTTTTAACACGCCTCCCAGCGTCTCATAACTTATATTAAAATCAAGTTCTTGAAACGTACTGCCAGGTACGTTTATGAGACACTTTTATAATACATCAATGAACAAGTTTTCCATCACCCTTTGGGTATAAGAATTCTGACAGAATTCTTACTTGAAGGGAGATAAATATGGAGGAGAAAAAAGCCAAGTCAGCGGTGATACGCTACAAGGGCAGAAAGTATCCACAGATCGCCATCGTATTTCAAGACAACTCTGAAAGGGCCATCACCGTCCGGGCAGACATCAAAACAGCCGAAAAAATCCTGTTTAAGATCAAACGCGAGATTGCTCTCGGTCGATTCGACATCAATCGCTATCTCGATGACCAGAAGGACGGCCTCACATTGCTTGATTTACAAAACAAGTTCCTGGAGCATCGTGAAAAGCTGGTGCACATCGGCCAGATCAGCATCGCCACCTTCGAACACGACAAGCTTGCCATCGGTGTTTTGCTGCGATGCATCGATCCCAACTTACAAATTAAAAATTTGGACCGGGACAGCGCAATCAACTTTTTAGTCAAGTTGAAGGATTCGATGACCCAAAAAGGCAATGCCTTCAAACCCGGTGCCATCAATTCATATCTGCGGAATATCAAGACGGCATTCAATTGGGCGGTTCGGGAAAAGCTGATCTATGAGAATCCATGGAAAGAGGTGAGCCGGCTGCCGGATCCGGCATCGGGCACATTCCGCTATCTGGAGGAGGATATCATCGAGAAGATCCGGGAGTATCTGGCGGACAAACCGGAGTGGCAACTGGATGTATTCAATCTATCACTATGGACCGGGGCTCGTCGTGGCGAGCTATTTGACCTTACAAAACAAAACTTGTTTGTTGATATCATCAAAGGCGAGAAGGTACCCTTTGCGCGTTTTACAGGGAAGGGAAACAAGTCAAGAAACATGCCGCTATGTGCAGAGGCCTGCCAGCTGCTCGATCGCAGGGTCAAGTACCTCAACGATCCTGAGAAACAGTTTGAGATCATCGATCGGAGCAAAGTGCCATCTCAGGACCCTGATATCGTGATATCACGATTAAAGCAGGGATACATCTTTTGGGAGATCACCGAGATTCACAGTATCACCAAGGCTTTTGGCAGAGCTCGAAGAGCGTTGGGCTTGCCGTACTTCAACGCCCATTCTCTTCGCCATTCCTTTGCCACTTACTGCCTGAAGGATGACATTCCGATAACCACGGTCAAAGAGTTCCTGGGACATCGGGACATTGGGACAACGATGATCTACGCCAAAACGGATGAGGAGGTCAAGGCGAAGGATATTAAAAAAATGAAGGCGAGATAATCAACAATACAAAACAAATTAAATTTGCGGATGAAGTCTGGGCAGATACTGGGCAAATTTTCTCCTAAACAACAAAGGGTCAGCTCGTACTTGAGCTAACCCTTTATTTATTAGTCGGGGCGCTGAGATTTGAACTCAGGACCTCCTGCTCCCAAAGCAGGCGCGCTAACCGGACTGCGCTACGCCCCGCTTGGGACAAACCTGTATTTACAGTATGTTACGCAACGCTTCTTGTTGACAAACCCCTTGTTGAC
>JAKQLB010000071.1 GCA_029567375.1 Bacteroidota bacterium
CTCCGGTATTCAGACCCAGATTGCCGAGTATAACTCGGTGCTTGCTCAACGCAATAAGTTGTTGGCAAATAGCAGCCTCAATAACCCTCTGGTAAGAGAGATGGATAATACCCTGGCAGCGACACGTTTCTCCATCTCCAAAGCTGTAGATAATCTGATAGCCGGATTGAAAATACAGATTGAAAATATGAGGCAAAAAGAGATTCTCACCCGAGGGAAAATCTCTACTGTACCCATGCAGCATAAATATATTACCAGTATTGAGCGTCAACAAAAAATCAAGGAAGAACTCTATCTATATCTGTTGAATAAAAAGGAAGAGAATGAACTTCAATCTACCATCGTAGAGAGCAATTGCCGAATTATTGATCCCGCAGACGGATCAAACCTGCCTGTATCTCCACGGAAGCTGGCAGTAGTTTTAATCAGCCTGTTGGCTGGTCTCTTAATCCCCGCTTTGTGGCTTTATATCCGTTCTTTGCTCAATACTGCTGTATATACGAAGAAAGAGTTGAAAGAGGCACTCTCTGTTCCTTTCTTGGGTGAGATCCCGCTAGTTAAGACCAAATCGAATGAACTGATCGTGGTCAAAGAGAATAGCAATGAGCCTATATGCGAAGCTTTCAAGATAGTACAATCCAACCTCGATTTCATGGATACTGAGCACAAGGAGGGAGGAAAGGTCATTATGGTGACCTCTATCAGTCCGGATGCCGGTAAAACCTTCATATCTGCAAATCTCGGTATGAGTATCGCAACGCTAAATGAGAAAGTCATTGTTGTGGACTTAGACTTGAGAAAAGGCACTTTGACCCGAAGATTGGGTATAGGCACCAAACGCCCCGGAGTATCTAACTATCTGGGTGGTATGGAGGATAATATTTTTGACTTGATTCATCCCTCCAATGAGAATGGCCTGCTGGATATCATCCCTTCCGGTACAATACCGCCTAATCCGGCAGACCTCTTGAAGAGCAGCCGATTTGACAATATGATAGCCGAACTTAAAGCTAAATACGACTATGTCCTGCTCGACACTCCTCCTTTTGGTGTTGTGGTGGACGTGCAACTGTGTGCACGTGCAGCTGATCAGACTATATATGTATTGCGTTCAGGCATGCTTGACAAACGTTCATTACCCGATATACAAGAACTGTACGACTCCGGAAAGATGATTAACATGAGTCTTCTGCTAAACGGAATCAATGTGAAAAAGATAGCCTCTTACGGCAATTATGGTTATGGCTATGGTTACGGTTATGGCCGTAAATATGGTTATGGCCATGGTTATGGATATGGCTATGGATATGCCGGATATGGCTACAGTTACACGGATACTAAACCCAAAAAGAAATCGTGGATAAGAAGAATATTAGGAATTTAGTCCTGACTTAGGAGTTCTGAATTCTGATTTTCGACCAAAGAACAACTAATACAGGGTGGCCAAGTGGCTACCCTGTTGTTTTAGTATTAAGTTAAGTAATTAGTTATGGTTTGCCTCACTCAAAAGGTAATTCTATAACTCAATGAAAGCATAATTTGAATTATCGAAAATCGTTTCCAATTATTATCCTTATTTGTTAAAACTCCTATTTCGTCCTTGCTATTTTGTAGAAAATATTCCAATAACTTGCTTACTTGCAGCAGTCCAAGGTACTAATGGGTATTAATTTGGTCGATTAGCATGTTCGAAAAAACTTCTGCTCCGTTATCATTTAAATGACCAACATCAGCAAATAGCGCTGAGTTGTTAGTAAAAATAGTATCTTTAGAATAGTCGATAAATTTAATGCCATAACTTTCAGCAATGTTCTGTCCAAGTATAATAGAATAATCTACATGATCTGATTTAATATAATATGGCGAACAGACAATATAAAGTGCAACGTTTGCTTGAACGCAATCCTGAATAAAAGCCTCATAAGCTTTAACCTTGATGCTATCTATTTGATAATATGATGAAATATTGTCCACTTGGATTGGTCCATTCCATACTTTTGTTATGGGTACATATCCTTGAATATCGCTTTTCCTTTTTTTATTAACTCCTGAATTTCCCACTGCAATGGTCAACATTAAAGAATTGTAAGGGTATATTTGTGACAACAACTTAATTTTTTCGTATTTACTTTTAAGATTGATGATAGAACGCATTTCAGGGTGGCTTTTATAATATGGTAATAGTGAAGATAACCTGTCATAGCTATATTGATTTTGTGCGAATTCCTCAGCCACAAAATCTAGAATTACAATTTTAGGCGAGTACCTATTTAAAACTCCCTTAAGAACGGCCAAATGATAAAACATGAAATTACCATCACGTCCGGCATTGTAAAATGATAGTTTCATTCGATTCTCGAAAACATTAGGTCTGTAGTGATGATTTGCTCTTGATGAACCAAATACTAAAATATCTGCATTCGTTTTTTCTATTGCATATGTTGTTCGGTACTGCAGTCCGCTCTCTTGTTTAAAATAAAAGTGCCTGAGAAGGCTTCCTATGGAATAGTCAAAAAGAAATACGATTATAAAAAAAGCAAGTAGCCTTAATAGAAAAAGCTTGATTTGATTCTTTCTGATTGTCTTATTCATTATTATAATCTCTATTATCTAAAATTGAAAATATATAAATTGCCCACCATCAAAAACTCCAAACAGTAAAATAGTAATTATAAGAAAACAACAAGATAGTGCGCGAATTATCCATTTTTCATTGTTGAAAAATGAAAATTTTCCCTTATAATATTCTTTTTTAAACTCTACGAGGAATAAAATAAATAGTCCCAAAAAAGAATAAATCATCATAGATGGGCTTTCGATGAAAAGTGAGCCTCTTGAAGTTGCTATTTTCTTTATAATTCCAAAAGCATCTGTAACATGATTGGCTCTAAAGAATATCCAGGCAAAACTTGATAATGCAAATGTAATCATAACTTCTAATAGGTTATTCAGCCAAGGTAACTTATCTAAACCAACTAATCTTTTTGCTTTATTTCTAAATCCTTGACTAATAATAGCAAAAATTAAGTAAAAACCATTTAAGGCGCCCCAAATAACATAAGTCCAATTTGCTCCATGCCATAATCCGCTGATTAAAAAAACTATAAATAAATTTAAATACCAACGGGGAATTGAAACACGATTACCACCAAGAGTAATATACACATAGTCCCTAAACCAGCTTGATAAAGATATATGCCAACGCTTCCAAAATTCGGACATACTTCTGGAAAAATATGGACGATTGAAGTTATTCATTAATTTGATGCCCATGACTTTTGCCGCCCCTATAGCCATATCGGAATACCCGGAAAAATCACAGTATATTTGAAATGTGAAAAATATTGAGGCTAAAATAAGAGTAGTTCCATTATGTGCTTCATAGTTGTTGTAAACTGCATTCACGTAAATTGCCAATCTGTCAGCAATTACTAACTTCTTGAATAACCCCCACAACATTAATCTAAGTCCCTCTACCACCCTTGTGTATTCAAAATCTTGTTTTATTCTTAATTGAGGAAGTAGGTTATAGGGTCTTTCAATAGGTCCGGCAAGAAGTAGCGGATAAAACATAATGTATAAAGAAAAAATTCCAAAGTGTCGTTCTGCCTTTTGATTTCCACGATAAACTTCTATTGTATAGCTCATTGCTTGAAAGGTATAGAAAGAGAGTCCTATCGGCAATATGATGGACAAATAAGGAATAGGATTGCTTAAACCAAACCCATGCATTAAAAAGGTAAGGTTCTCATTTAAGAAATTATGATACTTGAAAACAGCAAGGACACCAATATTTGCAATCAAACTTAAAATCAGAAATAATTTTCGTCGTTTTCCTTCAGAATTTTCGATTAATATTCCAGCAAAATAATCAATCACAATTGTAAATCCTAGAATCAGGATGTAAATTGGAACAAAGGCCATATAAAAATAGCAACTGCTAATCAATAACAGAATCCACCGTTTATTGTGAGGTATCACAAAATATAGCGTAGTTACTATTATGAAGAAAATTAAAAAATCTAATGAATTAAAAAGCATTTCTTCGTTGGTCCTTTAATATTGGTTAGATACAATTATTGACATCGCCTCTACAAAACTCATCCTTTCACGACTTTTGAATTATTGTTTAGCAAGCATACGATTATTCATGATTGCAAAGATATATTTCTTTCGTAAATAAGAGGTAAATAATATTAATAATTCAACCGATAGTTGTACTTGTGTTTGATTTTGTTATAATTATTCATAAGTGGACTCACTGAACATTAAAACGTTATTCTATAACTTAATGAAGGCAAAATTGGAAATAACGAAGGTTGTTTCCAATTTTTTTATCTAAAAAACATCGACATTTATTCGTTCTGTATATTCACTCACTTCGTTAATCAAAGATAATGTTTCAATTATTTGCTTATATAGTATTTATTGTCTATATTTGTGTTATAATTTATCATTGTAACGTAATTTATATGTTTTATTTACACAACTTTAAATTTAAATATTATGAGCAAAGATTCATTACCACGTGAAGGTAGCGTGTGGTCGGAGGGAACGGTTTTGAATCCCTTTACAGATTTTGGTTTTAAATATCTCTTCGGAACTGAGAAAAACAAAGACTTGACGATTGGTTTTATTAACATCATTCTAAAAGAAGAGCTTGAAAGTCCTATAGACGAGATTGAGTTCATAAACAAAGAGCTGACTACGTATCTTGAAGATGCAACACGACCGGTTGTTGACATTCTATGCAAGACGAAGGATGGGGTACGTTATATTATTGAGATGCAGAATCACTACTACAGGTACATGTTTGATAGATTAATGTATTACAATTGTGGACTTATAAGCGATACCGTATTCCGTGGAGACAAGACAATGTATGGCGATATCAAGAAGGTTTTTACTATATGTCTGAGTAATTTTCAGATTGAAAAAAACGGTCTGATTAAAAACGAGTACAAGATGTGCAACACAAAGACAGGCAGCGTCATCACTAATCTGATACACATCATAACACTGCAGCTTCCCTGTGTCAACATTAAAAACATTGCCAAAAGTGGGAAAGATTATGAAAGTTTATTAGTTTTGCTAAAACTAATGACTGACAGGAAAATGGGAATGACTTATAAGGATTTTATGGCAGCAGTTGATAGAATTGATGTATCTAATGAACTCAAGAGATACTTCAAGGATCTTATCTGCAAGGCGGCAATGACATCACTTTCCGAAAGTGAGCGAGAACAATATCGCCAACATCTTCTTGAGGTCCCTTGGGAAGATGTTGTCGAATCTGCACGGGAGAAAGGATTAGAAGAAGGGATGAAGGAAGGAATGAAGGAAGGAATGGAGAAGGGTAAAGCCGAAGGAATACGTCAAGTTGCAAAGTCTATGTTGTCGAGGGGCATCCCATTGGAGGACATTTCTATAGTTACAGGCTTACCACAGAAGGAAATAAGTAAGCTCTCCTAACTTTGTCATCAGGATTCTCCCCCTAAAACGGATATATAAGCGGCAACACAAAAATCATTACCACCAGGAAAAGCAACTGCAAGGGGAGGCCTACTTTGATGTAGTCCATGAAATTGTATTTTCCCGCCGACATAACCATTGCGTTGGGCGGTGTTGAGAAGGGGCTGGCAAGACACATACTTGCTGCAACTGCCACACCGATAAGGAAAGGATATGGACTTACATTCATAGATATGGCTGCCTGTAAGCCAATCGGAGCAAAAAGAATGGCGGTAGCGGTATTGCTTATAAACATGGTAAGCAGAGAGGAAGCTGCCATAATTCCGGCAAGAACGGCATAAGGACCGTACGAACCCACTGCATCAACAATACCGTTGGTTACCAATGCTGAAGTGCCGGTTTTCTCCATCGCAGTTGCCAGAGGCATCATACCCGCAAAAAGAATGACGCTTTCCCAGTTGATTGTACGATATGCGTCTTTAACCGTTCTGAAACAGCCTCCCAAAACCATTAGAACAGCCGCTATCAGCACGGCGATCACAGGCGGTAACCAATTGAAAACCATGGCCAACACCATCAATATCAAAACAACGGCTGCGTAAGGAGCTTTGTGGTCGAGAGTTATTTTAGAGGCTTCGGTCTGGGGCTGTCCGATGACCACAACGTCTCTTTCAAGACGGCTGAGACGGTCGATATCCTCCCATGTCCCTTGAACCAGCAACATATCGCCTGCTTGCATCTTGACATCTTTTATATCCTGAACGATGTAATGGTCTTTACGCTGAATACTTAAGATGTCACATTGTAATTTTGCCGGAATTGAGAATCCTTTACCAATCGGTTGTGCAGACGGCTGTTTTGAAGAATGACAACCTCCGCCATTCCTATCTCATCGAACTTGAATTTACCTCCAAATTTCGGACGCTCAATTTCTTTTTCAATTTGAGTGTCCAGGAATGAAAGATTATTCTCCTCCACGAAGTTCACTACATTTTTGTACTCACCAATGATATACAGAACGTCATTCTCAGTCAAAATAGTCTGCGCTTTGGGCAAAACGGCCCTGACGGAGCGGCTCAACGGAGAAGAAGAGCGGATGTGAATCTCACTGATGATGACCGAGTATCGTTTGGAAATATCAATTTCAGAGAGTTTTTTGCCTGCAATGGGGGAGTCTTTCGATACTACGATTCTGTATAAATTTTCAATCAAACAATAATCGGAAGCGAGTTGTTCCGGTGATTTGACGGTTGTCCTTCCATCACCCTGATCTTTCTTATCTGTTTTGTCGAGCATTTTGGACAACGGCCAGAGCAGTAATATTCCCAAAACCAACAGAATCATTCCTACGGGTAAAGTGGTAAAGAACTGCAATCCCTCATATCCCGCTCCAATCAAGGTATCGTGCATGATAAGAGTCGGCGGAGTACCGATCAACGTCATCATTCCTCCGATACTGCTCGCATAAGCCATCGGCATCAGGAGCCTGCTTGCACTGGTGTTGGATTTGACGGCCATGCTCACCACAATCGGCATCAACAACGCCACCGTACCGGTATTGCTCAAAAAGAGACCTATGAAAGCGGTTACCAGCATAACCAGCAAAAACAATTTGTAACTGCTGTTTCCTGCAAGTTTCAACAATCGATTACTCACTGCTCCGGCAAGCCCGGTTTGCGACAGCGCGCCTCCCACGATAAAGAGAGCAGCAATCATGATCACAACGGAGTTGGAGAATCCCGCCAAAGCCTCAGCCGGTGTCAGGACCTTTGTCAGCACCAATGCCAACAAACGACAAAGTGCCACGATATCGGAGCGAATTTTACCCCAAACAAGCAGAGCAGCAGTTACGATCAGAATAATAATAGTTGCAGTCATAAGAAATGAGGGCTATTAGAATACTAAAAAGATAGCCGGCGGCTATTTCGTATACAAAAGAAAGACATTTTATTTGATTTTTCAAATAAAGATCCGACAACCTTCTACCTTCTCCTGAATTCCGAGCAAATGATTGCTGTAGCTATGGCTACGTTGAGAGAATCCGGCGCATTGGCTGAGGAGTGTGAGAAGCCGGGAATGGAGAGGCGATGTGTTACGACCTCTTCCAGAGCAGGAGAAATGCCGTGGGATTCGGAACCCATCACTATCAGTCCGTTGGGGGTGAGATTCTCTTCATAGATGGATTTTCCCTCCGGGAAGGTGCCGAATACCGGCATTCCGGCGGTGTGAAACTCTGAAGCGATCTGCAGAAGGTCGCAATAGATGATTTGCGTGCGGAAAATGGAACCCATGCTGGCTTGTACCACCTTTGGATTGAAACAATCCACAGTATCGTGCGATGCGAAGATAGTCCCGATCCCAAACCAGTCGGCGAGCCGAATGATAGTCCCCATGTTGCCGGGGTCACGAAGTGAGTCGAGTGCCAGTGAAAGGGGCCGGGAAGCAATCAGCTCTTCAATATGAAATGCATCAGGCTCAGCGGGCTTACGTACCAGAGCCAGGGCGGGAGAGGGGGAACTCAGAAACGTGATGCGGGACATCGCCTCTTCCCCGATTTCGGAGATTCGGAATACTTTAATGACCTCTAAGCCCGATTGGAGCGCTTCCTCCACGGATTTTTCGCCTTCAACGACGATGAGTCCCACTTCGTCCCGAAATTTCTTGCGGTCAAGTGAGCGGATGAGTTTTATTTCGTTTCTGGAAATCATATCCAAAGGTAACAATTAACCTGATTATAAGAATAATTTTATCTAAATTTGCAGGATAATGAAGAGGAGATTTGCATTTATATTTATTATGGCAATTGTTGTCGCTTCCTGCAGTACCACAAGGATCCTGCAAGAAGATGAATGTAGGCTTGTGGAAAATAAAATCGTGATTACAAATAATGATGACTTTCCTGCCTCTTCGCTATTGCCCTATATCAAGCAGAAGCCAAACGACTATTTCATAGGCCGCTGGAATCCTTTCCTCTATGTTTACAACTGGAGTTCGGGACGCGACACGGGATGGGACAGATTTGTAGAGAAACTCGGAGTTGCTCCGGTGATCTATGACTCTACCTCCATTGATGCGAGTAAAAAGGGTATGCTTTCGCACCTCGAATACTCCGGCTATTATGGTTCGGATATTTCGCACTCCGTGCTTAAAAAGGAGAAGAAAGCGAGAGTAAATTATGATGTAACTTTAGGTAAACGCTATCTGATCGACAGCATAAGTTACGAGGTCCCTGACTCGCTTATGCGTGATTTGCTGGCTTCGGATTCAGCCAATTATACGGTAAATGTGGGCGACATACTTTCGGAAAAAGACCTTGAGGAGGAATCCGAACGTCTTGCACTCCTCTACCGTAACCACGGCTACTATGGTTTTACCAAAAACTATTTCTTTTTCTATGCCGATACTGTAAGACAAAAGGATAAAGCCGATCTGACCGTAGCCCTGGAAAATTATACCCGAAACGAATCGGAAGAGAGTGCACGTCCCCATAAGCAGTATCACATCGGTTCGGTCTCCATTGTCCCGATGTCCGGACTCAAAGTGCGTGAAAAGTTTCTCTGGCAGGTGAATACCGTAAAGCCCGGTGAGCTCTACAACGAACAGGTGATCAATTCTACTTACGAACGTTTCGCCAGCATCCGACTCTTCAGCAGTGTCAACGTGCAGCTCAGCGAAACAGACTCCTCTACGGTGGACTGTCGCATAATGCTCTCTCCTTCCAAACTCCAGGGTGTAAGGGCCAATCTGGAGGGTTCATTCAACTCTTCCGGACTCTTCGGAGTAACCCCTTCGCTCTCCTATTATCACAAGAACATCTTCGGGGGAGGAGAGTACTTTTCGCTCGGATTCAGAGGCAATTTCCAGTTCAAATTTAAGGACCCCACACGCTCCAACGAGTTCGCCATATCCTCCTCCATCACATTCCCGAGGTTCCTATTCCTGCCTATAAGCCTTTTCCAGCATACGCTTCCGCGCACTGACGTCAATCTCTCCTACAACTATCAGAACCGTCCGGAGTACACACGTATAATCATTTCCACAGCTTACGGCTATAACTGGAATCACAATAAGAGGCTTTATTACCAGATAAACCCTCTTCAGTTCAACGTGGTGCGCATTTACAATATGGATGATGATTTCTACTCGAAACTCGTAGACCCTTATCTGATCAATTCTTACCGCAATCACTTCGACTTCGGCGGAGGCGGAATGTTATATTTCACCACCAACAGCGCTACCAACCCCAAGGATACATACTTTTACCTCAGATTGCAAACCGATTTCGCAGGCAATATGCTCTCACTCTTCAACGGCGGGTTGAAAAAGGATGAAAAAGGCTCCCACCTGATCTGGGGAGTGCCCTATTCACAGTACGTCCGCAGCGAAATCACACTGGTTGAGACTCTGCGATTTGGAAGGCAGAATAGGTTGGCTCTGGCGGGAAGATTCCTCGCGGGAGTCGGTTATGCCTACGGTAATTCGAACGTTCTTCCTTTCGAGAAGTTCTTCTACGCAGGAGGCTCCAACAGCATGAGGGGATGGCAGTCGCGCTCCGTGGGCCCCGGATCTGCACCGGTAAGCTCCTCTTTTGCCATAGCCAATCAAACGGGAGATATGCGGCTTGAGGCCAATCTCGAGTTTCGCTTCCCCCTCTTCTGGAAGCTGCAGGGCGGGCTTTTCATAGATGCCGGTAATGTCTGGAATCTGCAGCGTGCATCTATTGACGGAGTTGCGAGGGATGAACGCGGTATTTTTACGGCAGAAAATTTCGGAAAGAGCATTGCGGCCAACTGGGGCTTGGGCCTGCGTTTGGATTTCGACCTGTTGCTGGTACGTCTGGATGCCGGTATAAAGGCATTTGATCCTGTTACACAGCAATGGCATTCTCCCGATATGTGGTTCCGCAAAAACGGCTATGCGATTCATTTCGGCATAGGATATCCTTTTTAATCTGAAAAACAAATCAAAAATTAAAGATAATCATGAAACACTTCAAACTCTTCTTTCTTGCAGTTGCCGTTTTTGTCGCAGTCTCCTGCAATTACGAAAGGGGAGAGGCGGACTATGATGTAGTCCCTCTTCCTCAATCCATAACCCTTCTCGGAGGTGAACCCTTCGTGCTTAATTCAAAGACAAAGATTGTCTATGATGCAAATGAGCCTCAGATGGAGCGCAATGCAGTTTTTCTCTCGGAATATATCAAGCAAATTACCGGTCTGAAACTCAAATATGAGCCCGCTGATGGTTCAAATTATGATAACAATATTGTTATTTCTATTGATAGAGAGGGATATATGGAAAATGATGAGGGGTATATGATTTCAGTGGGTAAAGAGGGGGGTGCAATAGTTGCAAAGAGCCCCGCAGGTGTTTTTTACGGCATTCAGACCCTCAGGAAATCTCTTCCTATCGGAAAGTTCGGTACAGTAGAGCTTCCTAATGCCTCAATAAATGACGTTCCTCTCTTTGGTTATAGAGGAATGCATCTTGACGTTTCACGCCACTTCTTCGATAAGGAATTCGTTAAGAGATATATCGACATAATAGCTCTTCACAATATAAATACATTCCACTGGCATCTGACCGATGACCAGGGATGGCGTGTGGAAATCAAAAAATACCCGAAACTGACCGAGATCGGGTCAATGAGAAGCCATACGGTAGTCGGAAAGGATTTCGAGTCAAGTGATGAGACGCCTCACGGAGGATTCTATACCCAGGAGGATATCAAAGAGGTGGTAGCTTATGCTGCAGAGCGTTATATCACCATTATTCCTGAAATTGACCTCCCCGGCCATATGCTGGCTGCTCTTGCCTCATATCCGGAACTCGGTTGCACGGGCGAACAATATGAGGTTTGGCCCCGCTGGGGTATTACCGAAAAGGTGCTTTGCCCCGGCAAAGATGGTACCGTGCAGTTTTTAAAGGATGTTATGGATGAGATTATGGAACTTTTTCCCTCGGAATATATCCATATCGGAGGTGATGAGTGTCCCAAGGATCACTGGAAGGTTTGTCCCGATTGTCAGGCCCGCATCAAGGCTGAAAAACTCTATGCGAAAGATGGACATACCGCAGAACAGCGTCTTCAGAGCTGGCTCACGTCGGAGATTGAAAAATATATCAATGACCATGGCCGTCGCATTATCGGATGGGATGAGATTCTCGAGGGCGGACTCGCTCCAAATGCTACTGTAATGTCCTGGAGAGGTATTACCGGCGGTGTGACCGCTGCAAATATGGGACACGATGTGATTATGGTGCCTTATTCTCACTTCTATTTTGACTATTACCAAAGTGAAGACAGAGATAATGAGCCTTTGGCTATCGGAGGTTTTATCCCTGTGGAGAAGGTTTATGAATTCAATCCTTTCCCCGAAGAGGTGGATCCTTCTTTGCACGGTCATATCCTGGGTGTCCAGGCCAACGTATGGTGTGAATATATCAAGACCACCGACCATGTAGAATATATGGCTCTGCCACGTATGGCTGCCCTCTGTGAAGTGCAGTGGCGTCCTGCCGAGGTTCGTGATTATGAGGACTTCTTAGATCGCATGGAGCACCATCTGGCCATTTACGACCACTTGGGCTACAATTACGCCAAGCATATTGTTCCCGACCTCTAAGTTATGAAAAGAGTTTTATCGTTTCTTACGGATCTCATTCCCAATAACAACAAACCCTGGTTTGATGCCAATAAGGGGCGTTATAAAGAGGCACAGGCGATTTTCAACGATTTCGCTTCGGAACTTTTGGAGCGTGTGCAGAATTTTGACCCCGAGGTGAGGGGCCTCACCCTCAAACAATGTACTTACCGTTTCTATAGAGACTTAAGATTCAGCAAGGATAAAACTCCATATAAGAAGCATTTCGGCATATTCATCGCAAAAGATGGAAAATGCAGCGGTCATTCGGGATACTATTTCCATATCGAACCTCCTCATGCAGGCTACCTGGGCGGTCATCTGATGTGTTGTGGTGCCTATGCTCCGGAGCCGAAGGTGATGCGAAGCATTAGGGAGGAATTTATGCTAAATGGAGAAGCGCTGGTCCAAGCTATGTCAAAGGCCAAGGGGTTTGAATTGGAATGGGACGGAGCCCTGAAGAATATTCCGAGAGGATTTCCGCAGGACTCCCCATACGCCGATTATTTCCGCCTAAAGAAAATACTTATTACGCGCTACTTTGATGACTCATTTCTCTTCGAGGCCGATCTTGCAAAACGCGCTGCCGACCTGTTTGCCACTTGTACCGAATTCAACACCATTTTGAACCGCGCCATCGACTACGCCTATGAAGAATATTAGGGTAGTATGTAGTATGTAGTGTGTAGTACCACGCACCTCGGAACGCGCATCCCGTACCCTCTATCAATCCATCAGGAAGATAAAGGTCGCAATGGCAGCAATACCCTCCTTGAAAGTTTCTTGATTTACATTCTCGAAGTTGTCCAGCGAACCGTGGTGATACTTGAAATAGTCACTATTATCAGTCCTAAATGTGTAATATGGTTTTAGAGGCCAATTTCTTTCACCGGTATAGCGTGTCAACGTCAGACCACGGGGTTCCAGATAGGGGGTAAGTACCTCTTCCATTTTACTGAAATAACCTGGGTCTTCCGAAACGGAGAAGCCGACAGGTTTACCTGCTCCTGAGTCAATCTCAAGGTCGAAAATATAGGACTCGTGTTTTTCTTTGGAAATACGGGCGAATTCCTTCAGACCTGAGAGGTTTATTTCCTCATCTTGATATAGGACTATGCGGAGGGTATTTCTCGGTTGCATACGAAGTTTTTTGTATGCACGAAGCACTTCTATCGCGGCCACGCAACTTGAGGCATTATCCTGTGCTCCCTGACTATTGAACCAGCTGTCCACATGAGCTGAAAGCAATATGATGTGGTCGGGATTGACTTTGCCGGGGATTTCAGCTACTATATTGCGTCCTATTGCCGGTTCAGGCCGGTTGTGTGCTGTTGAGTTGATAGTTACAGTGAGTTTTTTATCCTTTTTCAGAGCCTCCGAGAGTCGGTCAGCAGCATTTGTGGAGATAGCCACAGCCGGTACAGCTACAATAGAGTCACCGTCGTGGCAGGCACCTGTGTGGGGAGTATCCCCGGGATGATTGCTGATTGAGCGGACAAGAACTGCCTTGGCACCTTTCTCCGTTACAAGTGAAGCTCCTCTTGAGCGTTGCCAGGCATGTTTGCTGTAACTGTTGCCATCTTCCATCGCGCCGTTGAAGAAGACAATCTTGTCTTTGCAACGGAGAGTCTCCAATTCCTCACGGCTGGTTACCTCTACCACCTGTGCGGTGACATCCTCGCCTGAAGTGCCGTTATTGAGTCCGAGAGCAATGGAGGGGAGCTCGGTTACAGTGCCATCAGAGAGGTTCAAAGTAACCTTCGTAACTCCCGGATCCCAGTTGGGGACTTCGACTTCCTGGTGCCATATATTTTTGATGCCAACCTCTTCTGCAAGAACATATGTGAAATAGTCTATTACCTCGTCATTGTTTTCGCTTCCGGACATTCTGGCCGGATAATCATTGCACACTCTTTCGAGAGTAGCGACAGCGGTTGTGTTTTCATTCTGAAAATAGTTGTAAATCTTGTCGATTTGCTGCTCAAGAGTGACCTTTTTGCAGGAAACTGACAAAAGGAGCACAAAAGTGAGCAGGATGATTCTTTGAATCTTTGAATACATGTTTGGTACTATTATTAAAGTGATGAAAATAATTTTCGTTTTATCATTGTTTATCAAAAAGCGCACCGAAATGAGTGCAAAGCCTTATTTTGACTCTAACATCTTGACATATTCTTCCAGAATAGCGTAAACTTCCTCGATATCGTCAGATAACGACAGGCGCAGATTGGCGTAACTCTTGATCTCCATACAATCCTGAAGGAATTTGTAAATAGGAATCCTGTTGGTCCAGTAATCCGTATCGAAAAAGATCATCGGAGCCGACTCATCATCCGTCAGATAATGGTTCTGGGCTGCATCCTGGAATATCTCCTGCATTGTGCCGGCACTGCCGGGCGTGTAGATAATACCACCGTGTGCAATAGTGATGATACCATCTTCACGTATGCTGTTTGCAAAATATTTGGCAATATCGGTAGAGAAGATACAGGCAGGTTCGTGGCCATAAAACCAGGTGGGTACACCCAGGCTTCTGAACTGAGTCTGCGGATACTTTTCGAGTACCTCAAATGCTGTCTTAAGCCAGTTGCGATCCCTATATGAAGGTGCTGTGACTACCATACTGATGGCATCTTCCACCTCCCAATTGCTTCTGCCGGCCATCCATGCACCCAGGTGAGCCGCTTCCATCGCACCAGGACCACCTCCTGTAACGATAAGACGCCCTTTTTCGGTAAGCAGTTTGCCCAAATATACAATCCTGCGGTAAATGGGCGCAGTGCGAAGAATTGCGTGTCCTCCCATCACAGCTACTACCATTTTAGGGTCGTACCGGTCTATCAGATCGTACATTGCATCGGTTATGGCGTGGTCATGTATAGAACGCGCGAGTGTCTCATAGATATCACGTCCATATTTACCCATTGAGATGTAGCGCTGGTAGGCACGTTTATCGTAACTTGTGGCAAGAGTATCGTAATCTTCAATATCGTAACCTTCGTAAAGTGTATAGGGATTATAGAGTTCGCTGGTGTAAATCCTGTAAGGAACATTCATCTTGGGGAAGGTGACGCAGGTCTGGTCGATATTATCTTTGACCTCCTTGGGAATCTCGCATCCGAGGAACATGCAGTCTGAAAATTTGAAGTCTTTTATCTTATCGTAAATTTGAAAAAAGTCGAGAGTGTTGAAAACGCAGTGAACGATAATGTCGTCTTCCTTGCTATGGAGCAGTCTTTCCAGATCTTCTATATTGTCAATCTCTTTAAGTGAATACTTTGTCATAATTATTTATATTTTTTTATTTTGCATGATAACCGGTAGGAAATCCTCCTGCAGCTGCAGGAAGTACCCCATGGGCTTCAAGTTGTCCGCGAAGTACCCTGTCGGCTGCTGAAAGGTTGGCTTTTGAGGAACTATAGCCCACCAGAATGCCTTCAAAAGCATCTATGTCAATTTTATCAAGTGCGTAGGGATTGTCCATGATAGACAGGACTACCTTTTGTTCGCGTGCCCACGCTGAAATAAAGTCGTAAATCTCCTGGGGAGGGATGGCAGCATAATTTTCTCTGTCGTTTTTTGGAGCTCTCATTTCCGGAAGGTAGATTACCACATATTCGACTCCTTCGGCACGCTTGCGAGCATTTTCGAGGAGATCTTTCGTGATTCTCCGAGGCAGGATTATGGTATCTGCCGCTCCGATAGCGCTCAGAGTTTCAAGGTTTTGGTCAGGGCCCCATTCGGGGCGCTTAATGAGGGTCATCGATTCCTCCGCCACCTTATTGATGATATCCAGTACTTCTCCGGTCTCAACCTGAGCAAAAGCCTCTGCAGGGTCGATTTGTGGAGTGCCATCGAGAAGGCCTATTTGTTCTTTCATCCTGAGTATTTTGCGCAGACTCTCGTCAATGCGCTCTCTGGGGATTTCTCCTCTGCGTACGGCTTTGCGAAAGGTAGCTATGGTCTTACGTTTATCTCCGGGAGGCATCAGCAAAATATCGGATCCCGCTTTGAAAGATTCTATGGCTACCCTTTCTTCTGGGACATATTCCGTGACACCCTTCATACCGAGTGCATCCGTCACTACTATTCCCTCAAATCCGAGTTCTTCTTTGAGCAGTCCGGTAATTATAGGGTAGGAGATGGAGCTGGGTACTCCTGTGGGGTCGATTGAGGGAATGCTTAAGTGGGCTACCATCACCATTGCCACACCTTCCTTTATTACATGTTTGAAGGGATAGAGCTCCAGCGAATCGAGGCGCGCACGATCAAAATTCAGCACCGGCAGTGCCTTGTGAGAGTCTATTTCGGTATCCCCGTGACCGGGGAAATGCTTCGCTGAGGTCATTATACCGCCATCTTGCATACCTTTGATGATAGCAGCGCCGTAAAGGGCTACTTTCTCACGGTCATCTCCAAATGAGCGTTGTCCGATAACGGGATTGAGAGGATTGTTATTTATGTCAATAGTGGGCGCATAGTTTATGTGGATGCCCAGGCGCACAAACTGCTTAGCCATCGCGCTGCCGACTTGATATACAAGATCGGGTGAGGACAGGGCTCCAAGTTGCATATTGCGGGGAAACTGGGTGAGGGTATCGAAACGCATCGAGGCTCCCCATTCTCCATCCACAGAGATAAAGAGAGGGATTTTTGACATTTTATGGAATCGGTTGGCGCGCTCTATATAGTTGTCGATATCCATTTCCATCAGGATAAGTCCACCGATCTTGTCTCTTTTTATGAGTTTGTCAAAATAGGGATCTTCCAAATCATATCTGTCGCTGTATTCTATTATGAAAAGCTGTCCCACTTTCTCTCTGAGGGTCATTTTTTCTATAATCTTTTCAACCCTATCATCTTCAACTTTCCCGGGTTCCACCCTTTCCGGCCTTTTCCCTGCGAAGAATACCACAAAAATGACCAAAACCGCTACGATAAGTGTTATATTTCTTTTATTCATAACTACACACTACATACTACTCACTACACACTCTAAACATACTACATACTCTAAACATACTACCCACTACACACTACTCACTACCCACTATTTTTAGGTTTTGGAAGCAGCATGTGGAGCCGTCGTTGGCCATTGTGATGACAATGCGTACTGCCTTTACAGGTGCTTCAAATTCGCTTATTTCCGCATAATATCTCTTGAATTCAGGCCCTTTTATGAAGGTCTCTCCGTCGTAAGAATACTCCACGTAGCCGTCACTTACACCATAAAAGGGAATATGGGCATATCCGGTAGGAACGCCTATTTTGGTGCACTGCACCGGCTCGTCAAAAATATAGGTCAGAGTCTGGCCGGCCTCCAAACGTTTGTCGCTACGCGCTATCAGACGGAAATTATAACCGGTGATATTGGTCAGAGGAGCATTGGATTTCATCTTAATGTCGGTTTCTACCCTCACTGCGGGCTTTAGCCAATGGTGAAGTACCACACCTTCGGGAGCGACTGATATACTCTGCAGATTATCACCCCAGAAGGTAGCGAAACGGAATTTTTCAGGAGAATCGGTGACGATGGTGCCATTTAATACTTTCGATGTACTAACGGGATCGCTACCGTCGGTTGTATAACGCACAACGGCTGCGGGATAGGGGAGAACTACATCTATCTGCTGATCGTTATATTTTACAATGGGAGGTTCAACGCGGAAGGCTATACCCATCTTATCCAGGCGGCGATAGTGACTGCTCACCAGACGGCGGTGGAAATCCTCATAGTCCCTCTTCTCCCTGCTGCTCCAGCCTACCTCCGCAAGCGCTGCCAGACGGGGAAATACCTGATACTCTGCAAATCGGGGAGGATACTGCATCAATTCCGTCCAGAGACCTCCTTGAGGGCCGAGCACCAGCTTTTCCTGTTCAGGAGTGAGCTCGTCAAGACCCGCGGTGGGATCATAATTGTATACGCGGTTAAGCGGAATGACTGCAGCCCAGTTGTGACCTCTCTCTGCCGGCGAATGTTGCATATCGAGATAGCAGTATTCGCTAAGTTGCATTACCGTGGGGTAACCCTTGCTGACGGACTCCTTAGCCTTCTTATATCCTCTCCAGGCTACCACAAGAGCATCAGTGCCTACTCCGCCCGCATCCTGAATGTCGTCAAATCCTGCAAGACGTTTTCCATGCTTATTTATTATTTTTTCCATCCTGCGGACAAAATGGCCAAGAAGCTCGGGAACCTCTTTGTAACCCTCTTTCTCCATAAGTGCACGGCAATCGGGGCACTGTGCCCAATAGTCCCACACCACTTCATCGGCTGCAATGCTGATATAGGGACCGGGGAAGAGCGCCGCTATCTCCTTGAAGATATTATCCAGGATTTTGTAGTTGGATTCATTGCTTACACACCATACATTATCAAACTCTCCGCAGGCACTGGCCTTGTCTGTAGAAGTGCCGCATGTTGCGCCATCCAGTACTGCTGTAGAGGAGAGTGCGTGTCCGGGCAGGTCGATTTCCGGAATAATGGTGATATTGCGTTGCGCCGCGTAGGCTACGATCTCTTTGATATCCTTCTGTGAATAATAACCGCCGTAGCGTTCGTTGCCCGAAAGATAGGTAGCGGGGATAACCTCATTACGGCCTCGCCAGGCACCTTTTTCGGTCAATTGCGGATATTTTTTTATCTCTATTCTCCATCCATTGTCATCCGTAAGATGCCACTGAAATACATTGAGCTTGTGAAGTGCCATCCAGTCTATGAACTGCTTTACATATTCTTTATCAAAGAATGTACGTGAGACGTCCAGCATAAATCCTCTGTGAGGAAATCGCGGTGAGTCCTCAATGATGACATTTTGCAGCGAATATTCGCGCAGACGAAGTTTTTCTCCACTGTAGACCTCCTGTGGGAACATCTGGAGCAGAGTCTGCACTCCATAGAAAAGTCCGGCATCATCGGAGGCTCTTATAGTCACTCCCTTGTGACATATGACAAGAGAGTAGCTTTCAGGCTTGAATCCCTTCTCTTTACGGAGTACTATGGCATTGCCCTTGGTAGTAACCGGGGCCTTACCGAGTGAGATGCCGTATTCGAAAATCGGACTGATATGCTGTTGGAGATAGGAAGCGCTAAAGCTACCTTCACTATCGGGGATAATGACGGTATGTCTGTCTATGGTAAAAACGCCCTCCTGTTCAATGACGCTTTGCGGAATGGGGACCAGGTCCGTAATGCCTTGCGCATGGAGTGAGGCTGCAGAGGCTGTCAGGAGTGCTGCGGTGATCATGAGTTTTAAATAATTCATTATGTAAAATTAGATTTCTTTAGTAATCAATGCGGTAAAGTTGCGAAAATAGTCCTTTTTTCCGACAAAAGTTACATCATATTAGTTTTTTTTCTATTTTCGCCCCCAATATTAACCAATGTTCTTTTTATGGACTCAAATGAAGAAAGTACTAATTTCCTTCGTGGCCTTGATGTTATGCTTCCAGGCCTTCTCTCAGGACTCTGAGTCGTCGGCAAATTATGCCGGACTGACTCTCATTCCGCGTCTTGATCTTACACCGTATTATAGCAAAGCAGACGGTGCGTGGGGTTTCAGCCACGGCAATTCTTCAATTTACACACTTTTCGAGGGCTCCGCTTCGGAGTATTTCAGCTGGACACTGGCCAATCACTGGATAAGTACAGGTCGCCTGGACTATGGCGACGATTTTGAGTACGGCTGGCCTTATACTTCCCTCGGATATTCCAACACTACCAACTGGATAGATTTATGTTTTATAAATCTTAATTTCAGTAACTGGACGATTTCTCTCGGTAAAGATATGATTCTTACCGGAGGATTTGAGTATGACGACTGGGACTGGGATGTACATCCCGAGTTTGCAACTTCCCTTTGGAATGTTCTTCCAGTCTATCAGTGGGGAGGAAAGGTTACTTACACTACTCCCAACGAGGGTCACGAATTTGCTATCCAGGCCACTACTTCACCTTTCGCAGAAAGATTTTTCTCGAAAAACCTTTTTACATCTTCCGCACAGTATAAAAAGTATGGAGAAGTGTATGAGGTAATAGCGAGTGCATCAGTGTTAGCGTACGAACCGGAAGGCAGGGCTGAAGGTAATATTTGGTATTATCCTCTCTTTGTCCTCGGTCAGAGAGTCCATCTGGGTGACTGGACCTTGACTTTGGATGTTTCCAACAATTGCGAAGTCATTGAAGATCCTCTCAAGATCAGGGAGGGTTTGGGCCTGAATGCAGCAGTTACCTGGGCTCCTTCGGAGAAATTTGAGCTTAGCTGGAGGGGATTGCATGCCAGGACATTTAAAATGATTCCCTCAGATCTCACGAGATGGAATACCGGCCTTCTATGTCACTATTATCCTCTTAAGGATAGTGACGCCCTCAGGCTACATGCATATATAAATTATGACAATTATTGCGGTGATGCAAATCTAACATTCTCCGTAGGTATCAGATACAACTTTCTTATTAATCTTTGGTAATAAATGGCAGCTTCAGACAAGATCATCGAGATCCGTCATCTGAGCAAGACCCTCGGTAATAAGAAGGTGCTGGATGACATCACTATAGACATACGTAAAGGGGAATTCGTTACATTTCTCGGTCCTTCAGGTTGCGGCAAGACCACTACTTTGAGGTTGATTGCCGGCTTTCTCGCCCCTGATGAGGGCGAAATTCTGTTCGAGGGCAAAGATATCTCAGGAATCCCTCCCTACAAACGTCCCTTCAACACCGTATTTCAGCGTTATGCTCTCTTCCCGCATCTGGATGTGTATGATAATATTGCATTTGGTCTCAAACTCCAAAAAGTTCCCCGTGAGGAGATAAACAAGAGAGTACGCAGGGTACTTAAAATGGTGGGCATGACCGACTACGAGGATAGGGATGTGGATTCTCTCTCAGGTGGACAGCAACAAAGGGTGGCCATTGCGCGAGCGTTGATCAATCAACCTAAAGTACTGCTCCTGGATGAGCCCCTGGCGGCCCTCGATCTCAAGATGCGCAAGGATATGCAGATTGAATTAAAGGAGATGCACAAAAAACTGGGTATCACCTTTATTTACGTCACCCACGATCAGGAGGAGGCTCTTATCCTCTCTGACACCGTCGTGGTGATGAATGAGGGCAAAATTCAGCAGATTGGCACTCCTACGGATATCTACAATGAGCCTGAGAACTGCTTCGTAGCCGACTTTATAGGCGAATCCAATATTCTCAACGGCAAGATGTTCGCTGACCGCAAGGTGGGCTTTATCTACCATGATTTCGATTGTATAGATGAAGGTTTCGGAGAAAATGTTCCCGTAGATGTGGTGGTGCGTCCTGAAGATATCTATATAATGAAAAATACCGAGGGTGCGCAGTTTACCGGTGTTGTCCAATCCTGCGTATTTCAGGGTGTTCACTATAAGATGTTTGTCGAAACTGATACCGGTTATGAACTTATGGTACAGGACTACAACTCATTTGAAGTGGGTTCGACCGTGGGGCTGGTCATCAGGCCGGAGGACATACAGGTTATGCGCAAGGAGCGCTCTCTGAATACCTTTGAAGGTGAAATGGTGGATGAAACTCATGTGCGCTTTCTTGATGGTGAGTTTGAATGTCCAAGACAGCCCGGAGTTGAAAAGGGGCAGAAGGTGAAAGTGGAGGTTGATTTCAATAGGGTCGATCTATACGACCATCAGGAAGAGGGAGTACTCTCAGGTTTCATCTATTTTATGATATATAAAGGAAACCACTACCATATCACGGTGCTAACCGATGAGGGTCACCACATCTGGGTTGACACTGACGATGTATGGGATAAAGGTGATCAGGTTGGTATTGATTTTCCTGCTAAACACATTAAGATAACCCCGTTGAGTGATGAATAAACGAAGCAGTTGGAGTCTGCCATATCTGATCTTTCTGGTCATTTTCGTGGTGCTTCCCCTGATTTTAGTACTGGTATATGCTTTCCAGGATGCTCAGGGCCGCTTTTCGTTTGAAAACATCACGAGGTTTTTCTCAGACAAAGATGCATTGAGCACCTTCGCTCTCTCGCTTGAGATTGCCATTTTGAATACACTGATATGTCTTCTTTTAGGTTATCCCGCTGCCTGGATTCTTGCCAATAAGAAATACAACCGCAGTGCGGTGACTGTGGTATTATTCATTCTTCCGATGTGGATAAATGCCCTTATGAGGACTCTGGCTACCGCTGAGCTCTTCAACGTGCTTGGTGTTACGCTGGGCAAGGGTACGTTGCTTTTCGGTATGGCCTATGACTACCTTCCTTTTATGATCTATCCGATCTATAATATTCTCAGCAGAATGGACCCTTCCTATGCAGAAGCTGCGGAGGATCTGGGAGCTACTCCCTGGAAGGTATTCTGGAAGGTAACCGTGCCGCTTTCAATCCCGGGAGTAATCAGCGGAGTAATGATGGTCTTCATGCCCACGGTATCCACATTTGCCATTTCTGAATTCCTGACCAACAACAAGATCAAACTTTTCGGTACCATCATTCAGGAGAATATCAACTCTTCGATGTGGAATTACGGATCAGCCCTCGCTTTGATAATGCTCGTAATCATTGGTGTAACATCATTGTTCTCAAATGATAGTAAAAATGCCGAAGGAGGGCTTGTCTAGGTTATGAAGAAGTTTTTAGCAAAGGCATATATCTGGTTTCTGCTGGTCATTCTCTATGCGCCCATCATTTTTATAATTATCTTCTCCTTTTCGGAATCAAAAGTGCTGGGTAACTGGACAGGTTTTTCCACCAATTTATATACCAATCTCTTTTCGCCTCAGGCGGCCAGCGCTACGTCATTGTTTAGAGCTATCTACAACACATTGATCATAGCTCTGATATCGGCATTCGTCTCAATGATCCTCGGTGCAATTGCCGCCATAGGCATTTACAACCTGCGAAGCCGCAATAAGAACGTAATGCTCTTCCTCAATAGCATCCCGATAATCAACCCCGACATCATCACCGGTGTAGCACTCTTTTTGCTCTTTATATTTCTGCATATTTCTCAGGGATATACTACTGTTGTACTGGCGCACATTACCTTTTGCACTCCTTATGTGGTGCTGAGTGTAATGCCTCGACTGACCCAGATGAATCCAAATCTCTATGAGGCGGCACTAGATTTGGGTGCCACTCCAATGCAGGCACTCAGAAAGGTGTTGATACCTCTGCTGCGTCCGGGAATGATCTCAGGATTCATACTGGCATTTACGATGTCGCTTGACGACTTTGTCGTGACATTCTTTACCAGAGGTACAATCGGTCTGGAAACACTCTCTACCTATATTTACGCTGATGCACGCAAAGGTGGTCTTACTCCTGAACTGCGTCCTCTGATGACTATTATATTCATATCTATCTTAATCCTTCTGGTGATATTCAATATCAGGAAGGCTAAATCTGAAAAACAACTAGCAAAATGAAAAGACTTTTTACCCTTCTGGCAGCTTTGCTGCTTATTGTATCCTGCACAAGTGACAGGAGCAAGTATCTGAAAGTTTACAACTGGGGCGACTATATAGACGAGTCCCTTATCGGCGAGTTCGAGCAGTGGTATTACGAACAGACCGGTGAAGAGGTGAAAATCATCTATCAAACC
>JAKQLB010000101.1 GCA_029567375.1 Bacteroidota bacterium
TTAAAGCGGTACATGATAGCAAACATGAACAACATAAGTAGCTATACTAACAGTATTTATATTAGGTCTCACAACTGGCTGGAGTCTATTTTGGGTTAGATTTTATGATGAGGCATCGGTATTGTTTTCGGTTAGATTTTCTATCAGGCAATTCGCGCTCTTGCATTCTGAATTGTGAGCAGCTAAAATTTTTCATTATCGCTAGCTAAGGAGGCCAAATATGAAAAAATGGTCTATAGCGCTTGTGCTTTTGTTCTGCGGGATGTGCTTGTTTGCGCAAAGCTTATTTGATCTAGTTGAAACGGGAACCCCGGAACAGGTACAGGCCGCGATAAGAGCCGGCGCTAAGCTCGATGATAGAGATACGATAGGCCTGACCCCTTTGATGCGTGCAGCATCGTTCAATAAGAATCCTGAGGTCATTACAACGCTTCTGAATGCTGGCGCTAAACTCGATGATAGAGATGAGGATGGCGTTACCCCTTTGATACTGGCAGCAAGCTTCAATAAAAATCCTGAGGTCATTACAACGCTTCTGAATGCCGGCGCTAAACTGGATGACAGAGATGAGCTGTTTGGCAGGACCGCTTTGATGTGGGCAGCCGCATATAATGAGAATCCTGCTGTCATTACAACGTTACTGAATGCCGGCGCTAAGCTCGATGACAGAGATGAGTTTGGCCAGACGCCTTTGATGCATGCAGCAACCTTCAATGAAAATCCTGCTGTCATTACAACGTTACTGAATGCCGGCGCTAAGCTCGATGACAGAGATGAGTTTGGCCAGACGCCTTTGATGCATGCAGCCCAATATAATGAAAATCCTGAGGTCATTACAACGCTTCTGAATGCCGGAGCTAAACTGGATGACAGAGATGTGAATGGCTGGACCCCTTTGATGTACGCAGCCAAATACAATGAAAATCCTGATGTCATTACAGCTCTTCTGAATGCCGGCGCTAAACTGGATGACAGAGATGAGCTGTTTGGCAGGACCGCTTTGATGTGGGCAGCCAAATACAATGAAAATCCTGATGTCATTACAGCTCTTCTGAATGCCGGGGCAGATGCAAAGGCAAAAAGTATTGAAGGCAAAACTGCGTTTGATTATGCCCAGGATAATCCCAAAATAAAGGGGACAAAGGCATATTGGGACCTCAACAATGCGCGCTTTTAGCGAGAGCGGTCTTAAGGTGGGCTTATTTCTTTAATGTTTGAAAGACGAATTAGCAATTTACTGTTGCATAGCTAAAGGCCGCAAATGAGAAAACTGACAAAATATGCAAGAGCGACAGAATGCGAAACGGATACATTTTTAACATAAGAGCACTTTTTCTGGATGGGTTAATCGGTGACGTAAATGGCAGGTAATGAATGGACGATCTAGACCAAAAACTGAAGGCAATCGTTGATGTTTTGAATCTTTTACGATCTTGGCACACTACACACTTAGACAAAGACCATGCTGATCTTGATGCTGAGATTGCGAAGCTGAGAAA
>JAKQLB010000109.1 GCA_029567375.1 Bacteroidota bacterium
GAAAACCCGGCAACGCTGGCTGGCCAGGGCCTACAAGCTGGGCTTGGCTGAATGAGTGACTTTTTAACCCCGAGTGCGCAGAGAAACAGAGAAAAAGAGAAAAGGACTTTAACACAGAGAAAACAGGGTAAAAGCGGAGCAGAAGCGGAGGGGTTTAATTGTAGCATAAGCTTCAGCTTGTTGGGTGCCCGAGATTCCCGGGTCCTCGCGGAGGAGCGCAGCGAGTCCGTGGGGTGGTTCATCTCGAGGCACAAGGATAAACACAGATGCACGGAGACACAGAGGGGTTTTAAAAACAGAGGGACGGAGAGGTGGTGGCGTGGTGACGTGGCCGTGGCGCAGCATTCCAATGCTGCGTTTGGGCTTTTCGCAGGATCGGAATCCTGCGCTACGCCTTCAGCCGCTCCGTCATTCCGGAACGCAGTGACGTCGGGGTCCTCGCCGGACAACTTGTTGGCCGGTGGGGTGATTCGAATCCAGGCCTTGCGGGAGTAGCCACACCTTCCCCAGCGGTGGTATAGGAGCGACCGACGTCCCCAGCGGTGGTATAGGAGCGGCAGACGTCCCCGTCTGCCAGATAACAGCAGCGGCAGACACAGATACAGGAGCGGCAGACGTCCCCGTCTGCCAAGGTCCAACGGACCTTTCCTGTTTAAAACAACAAGCTCCGCTGGAGTCGAGCGAGGAACGAGCATCGACTACAGCAGAACATCCCCCCACCTCGCCCAAACCCACGTCATTCCGGGGAAGACTGTCATTCCGGGGAAGGCGTGTAAACGCCGGGGCCCCGTCGGGGTCCTCGCCGGACAACTTGTTGGCCGGTGGGGTGATTCGAATCCAGCCCTTGCCGGAATAGCCAACTACCGCCCAGACCCGGACGCGCCAGGAAGGTCGACCTCCCGGTCGACCAAAGTCCCGCAGGGACTTGCGAAGGAAGGAAGGATCGCTCCTCCGGAGCGAGGTTAACGGGGACGTTAACCTTCCAAGGCCCACCACCCCCACCCCAGCGTGTCATTCCGGGGAAAGCGTGTAAACGCCGGGGCCCCGTCGGGGTCCTCGCCAAACAACTTGTTGGCCGGTGGGGTGATTCGAATCCAGCCCTTGCGGGAATAGCCAACCCAACAAAACACCACCAAGCCTCCACGTCAATAAAGTAAAACGATAGACAGATCTTGTTCTGAGAATTTCAGACTGCTTTATGAGATATCCTCAAATTCTTGACCATCATCAATATCAGGCTGAGGATACTTTTTTAATGTGTCCAAGACCAGTTTCTTAAACAATTGGTGTTGGCTGTCTTTCAAGTGATTGGATATAATCCTGAATCCTGTATTTGCACATTGTTCAGCCATATCATACACAACTTTTTCATCAAGAAGACTGTTCACATCATGGCCTAAGTTCTTCCAAGCACATGTGTAGATTAGGCTAATTTCATCTTTTCGGAGATAACTATGACGAACAAAAGTGTATCTTTTCTTAATTTTCGTCGGGTTGTCGATCCCCAAAGCCATGGCGAGAAGAAAGATCTCTTTGTTGCCAATCTTTTTGGAGAAAATCTCTCCGATCTCATCGATAACAGGTTTAAATGATAGGTCACAATATAGAATTTCTGGCATTTAAATCTCCTTGAGTACTGAGCTGTTATTCTCAGATTCAATGTATTTTAGAGTAGTTAACCGTGGCGTAAACACATTTTCAAGTTCGTTTCTGAATTCTTTGGGAGTTAAGAGTAGAATTATCTGTTTGCTTTTACTGATTTCAGACAAAACATTTGAAAAATTTGTCAAATTTTCTCCATCCATATTGTAAGTTGGCGTATCGATAATCAACGGAGAAGAGAGGTTGGAAAGCTCATGTAATGCGAGTATATACGATAATGTTAACAATGCCGTTTCTGATCCAGATAAAGAGCCAATGCCTGAGTATCCCGTTCTGTGTATCACATTCAACTCATAATCTTTGCTTAAGGAAATATCTGAGTAGTTCTTCCGCATCCAATTTAGCGCCAAGAAATGATCTTTGGTTTTTTCCTGGACTTCAATTCTGGTTTCTTCAATTAGTTCACTCTTGGCTCTCTGCGCTATCTTGAGTAGCTTTTCCGTGAACTCCATTTCAACTTTGAACTTTCCTGCGATTTGCTGTTTTTTTAATGCCTTATCGAACTCTTCCTGTTTTTTTGCTATCAGTTCGTCCAATTTTTCGATTTCAAGCTGCTTGACCCCATACATTCTATTATTCCTGGCAATGCTATCTTCGACTACCCTCCTTCTGATCCTCTTGGCTTTTATCTCTTCCCTATTCGGTATGTTAAGAACCTTTTTTTCCAATTCCTGGATTTTAAGATCATAATCGTTTATCAATTTATTCATATCTTGAATTTCTGCCAGTGTAGTATCTTTTGCTTTTACGATTTTCTTAAATGAATTAAGGTTAGAAGTGAGCTGATTGCTCTGCTCCATCAGCATGTTAACTATATCAGATGATGTATTTATCGTTTTAAGTAGTTTACTTATATACTCCCTCTTCTTAGCGTCAATATCGGTGTTGCAAATCTTACATATGCCACTATTTAAAACTTGTTCCAATAACTCACTATTAACAGGTGGAGGTAGCTGATTTTTTCTCCGGAGGTCATCAATAAGCGATTTAAACTCCTCCATATCATCATGCAAATACTGAAGAACGATGTATTCAACAGCGTTATGATTAAACTGGATTTCTTTGTTCTTTTTCATCTCAGCTAGAGCTTCAATCTTATTCTTGTATTCTGCGATATCTTTCTCATCCGCTTCGATATCTACTGATGACTGAAGCTCTTTGTCCAGTTCGATCTTTTCTTTATTTGCTTTCGTTAATTGATCATCAATTTCATCAAATTCATTTCTTACTGAATCAAGCTCCAGTTTCAATCCTTCAAGCTCTTTTTCAATATTCTTTAGGTTTGGACTATGGCGCGACAATTCTTTCATTTTTTTATCATGAATTTTTGCCAACCTGTCTACAATGACCTCAAGCATCTGGATTTTTGATACAACTGTTATAGTATTTTTTAGTCTCTGAGATGTTGACAGAGTGAAGTAATTGTTCAGCAATTCCCCATTGAAGAAGAATATTTCTCTAATGTTGTGGGGAAAATACATTTCAACTAAGGTCTGTGCTTGTTGATTTTCATATGGCTCCCATCTGTTGTCAGATTTTTGCCTATATACTTTCAGCCTATTGTTTTTCTCTTTTGCGCCAACAGAATTATCGGCAGGAGAAAAATCAGCACTTCTTTTGTATTGAATGTACAAACCGTCGTCATCTTGAATCTCAACCATAACTTCAACGTTTACAGAATCTCCATCCGAGCATTGCTTTAACAGATCTGTGTTAGATATTGGAAGCGATTGGTCTTTGTCTTTAAGATGAGGCTCATCGTTGTATAAACACCAATTTATCGAATTCAAAAAATTTGACTTCCCCCTAGTGTTCCTACCTATAAACAAATGTGAATCCCATGCACCAGTTGGAAATGAGTACTCACAATCTTGATATTGCCGGTAATTTTTTAAAGTTACTTTAGTTATCCTCATCTGTACCTCCAAACGCGAACTCGCTGATGTACTGTTCATAAACAGAAGTATAATCCTTTTGATTCAACAGCTCAAAATAGAACAACTCCACCAAACACTTGTATAGGTTTTTATCATCTCCACAGAGACTTTCAAGCTTTGCAGTTATTTTCGGGTTGATGTTCATAATGTCTCAATCTCCTTGTAGATAATTGTGTAAACATCCATGCTGTTTATGGCATTTTTACTGATTTCACTCACCCTGGTCATCTCCTTTTCAAACACAATTCGTTCAACACTTTGAAGCTCTTCATCAAACAAATCAAAACTTGGCTTTACTATGAAGTCATATATTCTAGCGGAATATTTTCCTTTGTTCGGCCTGATAACACGCCCAATTCGTTGTATATATTCACGAGGATTACCACTACTGGTCATAATTATAGCTGTGTTCGCACATGGTATATCGACCCCCTCGTCCAGACATTTGATTGCCACAAGAGCAGAATAATCTTGTTCGACAAATCCCTTTATTATGTAATCCCTTTGAGATAGACCGCCATATTTGGGTAAAGGCCTGGTCCCTTCATTTTCAGTGAATGGATGGCATCTGATTTTAGCCTCAGACAGAATGGCCAAGACATGTTCAATGTGTTTATCGCATGTAAAGACAATGGTATTTGAAGTATCAATTTCATTGACCAACCGTTTGAACTTAGCCAATTTATCGATAGCTTTCTTGTATATGTCAGCTCTTTTATACATGAGCATTTCTAACCAGTCACTTTTCTCATCAAGGCTATGACTTGTATTGAATCCCCTTACGATTTTTTTTGTAAGATTGAGGTATTCTTCTATTTCTTCCATGTTTAAGGTTACAAATATAGGATAATAATAGTAGTGCACTAGGTACGGCTTGTTTGTGATTGGATTTAGTGTCGTTAGAGCTTCACTGATTGGGAATGAGTATACTATCTTTCCAAAGAAATCCATAATGGTCTTTGTTCCGTACTCATCAAACCATCGAGAAGGGGTTGCGGATAGTCCTAGCCTTAATTCATAATCACTAAGTAAGGCTGCCCTTGATTCTTTAGCTCCAATCCCATGTACTTCATCGCAGATTAGCAGTTTGTGACTGCTATTTTTTGTCTCTTCATTTATCTTTATAAAGGCTTCAGAACTAAGGGTTCTATGCGTTGTGAATATTATCAGGCGAGAATTTCTGTTACCATAAAGAGCAAGTAAATTGTCATATACGTCCAAATGCCAGGCTGGATTTGATGAATCACAGGTTATACATTCATAACTCCCCAGCCCGGTTTGTTTTATCTCTTTTTCCCATTGTGTTAATATTGTATTTTGGGGTGCTGATATCACGACCAGGTTTACAATGTTTTGCTCAAAACATTGAATCATGCACCCAATAGCCGTTCTGGTTTTTCCTGTCCCAGTAGCCATTTCGAATATTCCGCTACGGTCATTGGCAAACCATGCCTGTACAGCCTCTTCTTGGTTATCAAACAAACCTAGTCTTTCGTAGGGTGTTTTGGTCTTCTCAGGCATCGTTTTTGATCCACCGCCAATTCTATCTAGCACTTCCTCTATGTTTTTTGGTGATCTTCTTATTAGCTCATTTCTTACTGAATCAGGTAAATCAATTACACGAACATCATCATCCATTCCTGACCAAAGGCTATCAAAATTGTCTTTGTCAATCCTGCTAAACTCTGCGGATTCCGTGTCGGAGGAAAGAAATACCTTAAACTCCTCCCGGTTTAAACTCCATGCTGAGGCAGTTTCATTAACGGATCCGCTAAAAGTAAGGGTATCGCCTTCCTTATCGCGTAGGATGCCAGTCTTAAGATGAAAAAGTCCACTAACATCTATTTCGTTATCTGTTGTTGGGATGGCGATCTTAATCTCAAGTTTATCTTGTTCCAGCAACCAACAAAGAGCCCTCAGATGGTCTTGATAGAGAAGATTCTCCAGATCTTCCAGATGCCTAAGAAAAACTTGTTCTGAACTGGGATTATTCTCATCGAAATATGCGTTGAAAAGCTCATAATCCTTATCAGTCAGTTCAGGGGATGTGATCAATCTCATTCGGCCATTATTGCGTATCAAGCCGGCGATCCCCCTGGCTGCCACACTGAGACTGGCCGAAGAAAAATACCCTGCTATACGGTCATAGCTCACGGCCTCAGTTAACACGGGAATATAGAAATCATTGAGAATATCGTCTTTCGTTGATCGATATCCCCTTTTTAGTTGCAAATCCTTAAAACTCATGAGAGTCCTTGTAGTGCATATACTTCAGGTCGACATATCGTTTTGCCACTTCCGGGTATTCTTCTTCAAACTCATTCAATGTTCTTAGGGCTGCCGGCACATGGCCTGATTCAACATAGGCCATGTGAGCCAGGCAGAATTCCCGGAAAGACATTTTTTTGAAGATGTGGGGTTGGTTGCACCACCTGGCGATATGGGTATACAGTCTTGCGAACTTAGAGTTTTTGTAGTTTTCGTATCTCATTACATACGGTAGGCATTGAAACCTCATTAAAATCTGGATGCGCTCAAACAGTTCTTCAATGTCTTTGAGATCAGTTGATTTGAATGCGCAGAGGAGATAAAGCTTGGTTATCTTGCCGGTTTTCTTTTTCCATATTCTCAGACCCTTAATGACTTCGTTTTTTTGTGCCAGATCGTCAAAAGCGAAGATATAGTCTCCATAGTACCTTGATTTAGCCAGGACCTCTGCTTTGTCAGAGGTCATAACTCTGATATCCAAGCCCTGACGGAACTGGAAGCTTTTTCCCGTGGCTCTCAGTTCATCAAACACTTCATACCATTTGGCATAGCCAAGCACATTGTCATCCCAAAGATATATGTACTTTCTTTCGGGATCAAGGAACTCGTTTACTGAAGCGTGGCGGAACACACTGTCATATTTCTTGTTGATGCAGAATTCACACTTTCGAAAGCAACCCCGGGTCATGAAGCCGATTGAAAAATCCCTGTAGTCTTTGAAACGCGAAGGTTTTACTCCTTTTCTGATCTCAGCTTGAATAAATTCTTCGTATAAGCTGTAATCTGGCATATGGTGCTCAATTGTTTTTGCCAGTTTGGGGCCATTGCCCTCTGGGTAAAAGCCTGATCCTCCGCATTTAACGTTATTAAAACGTTTAACTTCTTTAGGGAACTTAGTGAATGAAAATACCTTGGACACAAAAACCTTATCATAGCCTATGATGCTGCTGTAGTCTGTTAACAAGGTAACTTCATGTCCCTTGTTTTTATAATATCCGCTAAGTTTCATGAGTGCTAAGTTTGGATGCCTCGTCCCATTATCGAGCAGATCCGCGTCGATCAAACCAATTTTCACTTCAATTAATATCCTATCTCAATCTTGATGCAACTTCTAGGCGCTATCTTGAGGATTTTCTGGGATGCGATTGCTGGATCAAATCTTTTTGCAGTTCTTTCTTCATCTCGTTTTTGATTCTAATGCGTTCCAAAATTGGCTTACTATCCAACTCTATGAGGTACGCATCCAACTCTTTAAAAGACATCTCGCGCACGTTCTTCATAGTTCCTCCCTTGAAAATATCTTTCAGAACTGATAATTTGGCGCAAACAAACATGTCAAGTAAAATATGGTGCAGGGACTGGAAATGACCTATATCTTTTTTCTGGGCTGTCAGTGTTACGAGGACGTATGGTGGAGCCATCCACAAAAAAAGCCAGCCGGGAAGAGGAACCGCGTGCACTAATCGCGGTCCCGGACTTCCCGGCCGGCCTTTGTTTTCTGGATTGGAGGTTGTTCTATGCATTCACCCAACGAATATCATCACTTGAAGGTGTTTCCCGCTCCCGTCCCGTCCGCCCTCCGCTTGTTTGGTGTTTTCATGTTCATCCCCTCCTCACATCAGCTTGTCGAGCAGCTCATAGCCCGGCACCGGCTCCAGGAGTCCGGCTTCCACGGCCCGTTTGACGCTGCGGCAGGGGAGGTCGTTGTTTTCGATGTGGATCCGCTCCAGGAATTCCAGGTCGATGCCTGGATCCGAGGCCTGGAGGGCGTACATCAGCTTGAGGAAGGCGCTGTACCAGGTGCTGTAGATGGGCCCTCCTTCCTTCGCGCGGCGGCTGTGGATATCGGTGTAAACCGTCATGTCCGTGATGAAGGCCTGGGAGGGCGCGATCCGCTTCAGGTTGCGGGCGATGGCGGCGAAGCGGCGGTTGTTCTCGTTCAGCCGGGGTTTCACGTGCGGCCTCACCAGCAGGCGGTTGAGCCGGGGGTTGTAGTAGTAGATCAGTCCGTCGCAGGCGCCGTGATAGGCTTGCAGCATGTTTTTGAAATAGACTTTCATGTTTTTCCTCCTTTGTATTTGTCCACGAATTACACGAATTCGCACGAATTGAATAGAACACTGATGACGCGGATCATTTCTCTGTGTCTCTGTGTCTCTGTTTTTTGTTTGTTTTTCCCATCTTACAGCTTGCGTGTCAGCCTCTTGCCCGCCTCCCGTTCAGTTCCCATTGAACCGTTGGGAAGTCAGCGGGAAGTGAATGGGACGTGGATGGGAAGCAAGCCAGGGAGCCCCTATATATAGTGGGTAACAAATGGGGGATTCGTCACGGAAAAAGAAGAATAGAACGCAGATGACGCGGAAATAATAGAACACGGATGACATGATCGACAGGATCAGCAGGATTTATAAAACAGAGGCACAGAGGGGCAGAGGTGAGCCTCGCAGAGGCGGCAGAACGATAGCGAGGGCGCGGAGCAAAGCGTAGCCCCTCGTATGATGCCAAATTAAACACCAAGCCTCGCAGAGGCGATAGAACGATAGCGAGGGTGCGTAGCCCCTCGTATGAGGCCATTACAAACACCAAGCCTCGCAGAGGCGACAGAACGATAGCGAGGGCGCGGAGCAAAGCGTAGCCCCTCGTATGAGGCCATTACAAACACCAAGCCTCGCAGAGGCGATAGAACGATAGCGAGGGTGCGTAGCCCCTCGTATGAGGCCATTACAAACACCAAGCCTCGCAGAGGCGGCAGAACGATAGCGAGGGCACGGAGCGAAGCGTAGCCCCTCGTATGAGGCCATTACAAACACCAAGCCTCGCAGAGGCGACAGAACAGGTGATTTGGGGTATGTCGCCCACAAGG
>JAKQLB010000195.1 GCA_029567375.1 Bacteroidota bacterium
AAATATTGGAGTTCATCTGAGGTAGACGACGACCAAGCATATACACTAGTAGTTGGAAACGGCGTCGATAATACTGAATCAAAGGATTCTAAAGGATTATATGTCAGGCCGGTGCGCTACTTCTAATTCCTAGCAACAAGCTTCTATAAAGAATTGACCGGAGCAGATCGTTCTGCTCCGGTTTTTTATTGGGCGCTTAACAAACAACGTATACAAATCAGAAATGATTATATAAAAAAGAAGGCACCACTATTGCTCTAATATATTGAGGCCGAATGTCTTTCCCTTTTCCGTATCTTGGATTGAAAAGTAATAGGTGCCAGCTTGCAGATATAGCTGTCGGGGGGAACTGGTAGCGGCTATTTCGGAAAGCAGCGCTCCATCTATGTCGGGAACCTCCGCGAATAAGTCGCTTTCAAGAAGGGATAGTTTGATATGGGCCGAATAGGCGCTATCTGTGCTAGCGTCTAACCAAGAAAGAATATAATACCCGCTTTTAGCCACTTTTAGCCTCAAGAGGATCGATGAGACCGGCTCATATCCGGAAGGATATCGGGGGTCGTTGGATGGTTCTTGCATTGTAAAAGTGGTTAGGCTTGTGGAATCTTGGCTTATTGCAACATCTCCCGAGATAAGCGCTAGAAAGCTGCTTTGCTTTGTGCGGAACCTGCGCTCCAGGAGAGGAGAGGTTCCAGTAGTCGAATAGGCGCGGATAGTCACCGTAGCTGTGCTAGAAATTGTTGGAGGAGTTGAGGTCTCGGCACCGCCATCAAGCGAGTACCGCATGGTAACTCCGGGCTCTGAAAGGATGGAGAGAGATATGCCCGATTGTACTAGTCCAGAGCCAGGCAGTGCTTCAGGCGCTTGTGGTGCAAGATAGAGGTCAGGGAATTGTATTGGAGAGCATATGGAAGCGCTAGACTGATTTACAAAATGCCTTGGCAAAAACCAGAGAGAACCTGCCGCACGGCTGCTCGACGGGCCATCGGCATCGATTATAAGTGATTCCTCCAGAGCCCACTTTCCGTTATGGAATTGGTAGACCTTAGAAGAAGCGCCGTATAAGCCATAGCCCCCTGCCATAATCAAATCATCGCCATCGGAAATCAAGACAGAATTGCATAGAGGCTCGGGCAAGGAAGCCTCTGTGCGCCTACCAGAAAGCCATCCGTAGTCGTCGATCTGGTAAGAAACCACATCGCTCAAGGCTTGAGTTCCCGCCAATCCGCCGGCAACATAGAGCCTATCGTCCAGAACCTCCGCGGAAGCAAAGCACACAGGATGCGGCAGCTTCTCCGATATAGGATACCACATGCCTATTTGACCATCTTGCATTATGCGAGCACGAATGATGGTATCTGTTGTGCCAGAAGCTGTAATGCCACCGATTAGATATATCCATCCATCATGAAGGACTGCCGTAGAGCGGCTTCTTGGCTCGGGCAGTGGGTTCAGATTGTCAAGCCATTCTCTCGAACCGCCAAAGCCAACTTTGCCTGCATCGCGGATCAACGCATAATATATTGTAGAGGAAGGGCCTGCCCCGGACTCGCCGCCTAGAAGATATAGATATGTTCCAGCTCCTATGGCAGGCGCAAAGGCAACACCCTCGGGCAAGGAAGTATCGGCAGTAATCGCACCCGCGGAGCCATTGCTTGAAATTGTGGCGCTTCTTACATCAGAAAGGAGGGCGCCTTTCTCATCCTTGCCGCCGAGTACATAGAGCTTGGAGCCATAGCGCAAAAGAGCACTGCCAGAAGTCTCGTCTCCGTTAATAGGCTTTGTGTCATCTGGTGGAGTAACGGGACAAGAAGAGAATAAAACGAGAGAAACAATGCAAGTTGCAGTCAAGGCTAAATATTTTTTAAGTATATGATTATTGATCATCATCGATTTCCTTCCTTTTATTAATTATTATAAGGCTTGCTAAGTATAAATCAAGATTTGGCATTGTCTGTGAATCGCTCGAAAAGCGCAGGAGAGACCCCACAATTTATCGATAGTCCGTCTATTTCAAGCCAGGCATGAGCTATGATTGCCCCATCATTCTGTCTGCGGATTCCATAGTGCAGAATTGGCTCACGGTGCACTAAAATTTTAGTTGCACGCCTTATTACAACCGCTCGCCTTAAGCAGGACATGTCAAAAATCCATGGAAACTGCGCTGCGCGATTTACACTGGAGGATATGGATTGGATTATTCTTAAAGAACGACTAGACAAATCTGCGGAATAATAGGTTCGAGCCTCAGAATCGAGGATTTTTTTATTGAATTTATAGGGTAATAGCCGCAATCGTATATCGACAATGGCAAGCGCGCACCAGAATAATGCGGTTGCCCCGATTTCTTTTTTTGGCTTAAGGCGAAAGGCTCGCAACAGAATATGAGAGAAACTTTCGCTATTCCTCTGACTCAAGCGCCAATCCCTTATTGATTAGGTTTTCTAAAAGCGCATCGAAATCGTGTTCTATTGTGGGCATATCCACATCGAATTCTTCTTGTATTATAGAGAATATTTCGTCGCGCTTTCTATGCTCGAGTGTTAATTCCAACATTCTAGAGGCGGTCTCGTTGAGCCCATAGTACATTCCCGTAGCCTTATCGAGCAATACTATTTCGTTATCCACCATTGTTTTCATCACTGAATCTTTTAGTCTGAGCATTGTGTTACTCCTTGAAATGCACATATAGCTTACTAGCTGTCCCTACGGCCAGCTCGAGTTGCGCTTTTATATAAAGTGCAGCCTATCAACGATGGAAATGCTTGGCAATAGTATTTATACATTAGTATCTTCTCGCTTTTCTTTTGGCCTTTTGATATAGCTCGAGATATGCCGTGAAACGCTAAAGAATGGCCGCAAAAATAGATGAAGGAAAAGAAGATGCCGTGGTAATGGTAAGGCTTCCGCATCCTGCGGGAGGATCTTGACAACATTTACCGCAGATCTGAGTTTTTGCTTGGGACCGTGAAGGAAGGGGAATGAATAGCATGTAAAAAAAACCAGAGAGTTGCGGATAGAAGCTACATCAGTGCCACCAACTTCGAGTCTCTTCAAGGCGAAATCCGTAGATTTTCGAATATTCTTTTCATGAGTGACAATGGATGCAATGGCTGTAGGAAGTTCTATTGGATAGAGAGCAGTAACTACATTAGCTGCAAGCTCTAGTTGCGCTTCCATATCGAGTGCCTGCACCTTGCTTGAAATGGCACAAACCTCCTCATCGCTGCTTGTATATAGGATATGAGCCATGTCAAGAAGCCAGTGTAAAAGACACCATGCGTGTTTAGTCCCGTGGACAATAGCTAGAAGAACTTGATCTGTGGGATGGAGGGATACGAATTTGTACTGTCCATTGTTAAGCTGGACGGAACGAGTAAATATGGTGTCTATATCATCTATATGAAATGACTCTTCTTGCCAACCGGTTCGGTCATGCACTTCGAGCCTGAGATTGTGTTCTTCGTTCCAGAATATTCCATGGTGCCACCGCTTTATTAGTTTGCTTTTTGGGTACTTGGAGGACTTTTGTAGAAATTTATCTATTTGTGTCCAGCCTAATTGAGCTAAAATCGGTACAAGCGGCTCTATCTCTGGTAAATTTACAAGCATATCGAGATCATCGTACTCCCGTACGAAAGGATCGCCATAGAACTGTATCGAAGAGGCGGCTCCCTTTATTACTAGGGCAGGGATACCTTGGGCAGCCAAGGCAGAGCTGATAGCGTAGGTTTCTTCCATAATCTGTGCACGAAGGAATTGGCCTTGAGCGGCATGCTGTTTGAGACGGGCGCTCTGCTCTAGCACGAGAGAATCGCCAAGGCCTAGCTTTTTAAGCCCAGAATAGGCTGTCCCGGCAACCTTGTGCTGGATGGCCATAGATACAAAGAGTGCTTGGTCGAAACCAGACGGAAATTCTGATTGTTCGGCAGGGCTTTTTACAGGCAAGCCTCGAGCAAGGCCGCAGGCGCGAACAAGTAGTTCGAATTCAGGTTTCATGATAGCTGCTTTAGTATATGCGACAGAATAGAGATATGCAAATGGTGGCTAGCAGCTATGTTTGAATTCAGTGCATTATACATTGAGGTTTCTTGTGGTGCCCTGGGTCCATTAAGCCTGGGATACCATGAGAGCCCGCCGAACTTAGAATATAACCAATTAACTATCTTATGAATTCTTTATATGCCATCTTCTATAGTCCAGTTAATATATCGAGTATCATAGGGACATTTTATGCTTATTTGGGGATCCGCGCGATACCAGCAAAATATCGCTTTGGTCGTCTTGCCTTGACTATTGATATAAAATGATATATCAATTGTCAAGGAATTATTACGATGAACAACGATCAAGGCGCCGAGCCAATGTACCGAAGGATTTATGATTCAATTCTTGCCGATATAAGCAGCGGCAAGCTATTGCCAGGCGACAGAGTGCCATCTGAAAAGGAGCTGTCTTCTCGTTTTTCTGTGAGTCGCATAACGAGCAAGCATGCCCTC
>JAKQLB010000149.1 GCA_029567375.1 Bacteroidota bacterium
GGAATATGTAGACGTTTTGAGAAAAAGGATCGCAGAAGTTCGCAATTGGGTGCAGAATTTAGACTACGAGCATCGCATCTCATTTTTGGTCCCAGACCCATGAGATGCATGCGATTTACAGTATCTTTTGATTTGGATTACGTTGATGAGCGCACCGGGAGCAAAACAGCCAGGTTGCTCGGGCAACATTCCAATGACAAAGAGTTTATTCTGCAATTTTTGCGACAGGTTCCATCTAGAGTGAGTGTTGCAGAATGGACAAAGGAACTAGAGGAAAAGGAGTAAGCTACCCCTCCCCTGAAGGAGAGGGGCTTTCAGCAGCCCTGAGCAGATCTGTTTCAGAATCAGAGATCTGCCCGGACCTCCAGGCCAGCCTACATGCATCGACGATCTGCAGAGGTCCCAGTCTTGCTGGAACGTTGGCCTCAGATCTGCCAAAGACGGCTTCAAATCGTGTTTCGACCGCACCCTTTCGGGCAGGAGTCTGGCAGAGCCGTACAGGATCAGCATCGAACGGTTTACCGCTAGGGTGCCTATGATGCCCAAGTACATGCAGGAGATTGATTTGACATGTTAAATATGTATGCAGAGCACCGCGAAAGTAAACTGGGAAGTGTACCCAATTCCTCCCACCCCCTAAAGGAGGTGGGCCTCCTTGGTGCTTTACTGTGATGTCAACCCATCGTGACCACTCTCGCCCCTTTACTATAGTCAGGAACCTGATTGTTGGATAAATATAATTATTCGAGGCCCAGAGATCCGGAGCGTTGAGGCATTGGTGATCTGGTTTTCTCTCAGGGAAAGATTTTCTAGATTGCTGCAGCGCTCAATCCGTAGATGGTGGTGGCCTTGGGAAAGCAGGCCGGCGAGTCACTGGGAGAGCTGGCCGACCTGACCATGCCCCCACCCCCATATCGTCTTGAAGCACGGAGACAAGGGCGAGGTCATCCGCAAAGCCTCGATGCTCAGAGAGGCCCTGTTCGCCCAGGGATTAAATTGCGGATGCGATAAGGGATTGCTCGGAGAGGAGATACGCTGCCTTATTCTCAAGGCTGATGTAGAGAGGCGATTGGTTTACAGCGTGATAACTGAGCCAGACACCGTAGATGTTCAGGGCGATGTGATGAGAGCCGAGACCATCGAAGAGATGGCCCACAATTTCCAGCACCGCTCCCGCAAGTTCGACAACAGACACGACTGGAAGGCGGTAGATGCCGCGCCGGTGGAGTCATGGATCCAGAGAGAGGCTACGGTGCTCGTGGGGGAGAGGATCAGGGCCAGATCATGGGTTGTCGGGGTAAAGGTCTTGCTGACCATATCTGGCAGAAGGCTCTGGCCGGGGATTATCAGTCCTTCAGCATTGGCGGGAGGGGGGTGAGGGTGTCGAGGGTGAGATTTGGGTGAGATGAAGAGTGATTCTGGAGACCTACAGGATCTTATCTTTAACTATTGCCGTAAGAGATCCCATTAAGACTCTGCAGTTAGGATACTTGCGAATATTTAAGCATAAAATGTTTGTCATAGTAATAATAGGTTGTTGCTTTCCGGCAATAACATTAGCTTTTTTTTTCCAATTTCAGTTAAAGATCTACACGGTTCCATTAAAATACCGTTAACCATTTCGGGATTGTGCTTGTCCTTTGTTGGTTGATAATATATATGGCCAGATTGATATTTATAGTACTCTATGTCTTCTGATATAATATTGTTCTTTCCTGTAACAAACATAATTGGGGTAGATCCTTTATTCCATATACCAGCTATGAACTTAGGAGTTAATTTTATTTTTTCTAAATTAATTATCTTTCTCTTATGGGGATTGAGTATTAATTCATAACAATGAGCTAAACTTTCCCCCTTAAATCGCCCATTTGTAGTGCCAGCAAATTCAGGTTGATAAAGAAAAATCCCTGAAACTTTTGAATCCCCTTTTTCCTTAAAATAATCGATACTTGCTCTTTTGCATGATCCAAGATCTATCTCTCTTGGAACCCTTAAGAAAACTACATTTATCGATTTCAGATCATCCTTTCCATGATGCTCAAAATCTTCGCACGCCTTATCAAAAATTTTTTCTAATAAGGTTTTCAAATCATTTTGGTGAAGTGTTGTGAATAAGAATAGAATATATGACATTTCGTCAGAGCATATAGGGCCTGGAATGGCATCATTCTTTATAGAATCAATAAATTCCCGCTGATCTTCTCCTTCAATCTCAATCCCGGGAATAGAGAATCAGAGGCCATGCAATTTGCCGCAAATCGTCTGCAAATATTTATTAGGGGGGATAGGGAATACATAATAGGTGTTTTCAATGCGAACAGAAATTCTCCTCACCTTATCCATTCTCTCACTTTTGTGCCTGACTGGATTGGGTGAGGTGAGTACTATTGAATATTTGCTGACCAAAGGAGCAGAAGAATACGTTAACGGAAGCCTCAAAGAGGCTTTTAGGTCATTTGACAACGCCACCACCGTCGA